>JABFYB010000365.1 GCA_013361475.1 Hamadaea sp. | reverse complement strand
GACCAACGTCCGAGCCGCGCCGGGTGCGCGTACGCCCAGCGGCAGGTCGAATCTCGCGGTCAACTCACTCAATGCCTTCACCTCCTTCGCGATCGGCCGGTTCAGTCCACAATGCCGATACCCAATCGATGGAGTCGGCATGCACGAACCGCCGGATACCGCATTTCGGGCGAACTTCGTTTGAGGACCCCGGCGGCCGGGCATTGAACTGCCCATGACCGCTGCCCCGGCCGCCCCGGCCGTCGACCGACGCCACGGACCACGCCGCTGGTGGGCGCTGGCCGCGTTCCTCGCCGCGGTAACCGTCACCGCCGCCGTCGGAGTGCTAGGCGTCTCCGGGACCGCCGACGAGTACGCCGACCTCGACCGGCCGTCGTGGGCCCCGCCGTCCTGGCTGTTCGGCCCGGTCTGGACGCTGCTCTACGTGCTGATCGCGATCGCGGGCTGGCTGGTGTGGCAACGGATCGGCTTCACCGGACCGCTGTGGGCGTACGCGGCACAACTGGTCCTCAACGCCGTCTGGACTCCGCTGTTCTTCGGCGCGGGGCGCTACGGGATGGCGTTCGCCGACATCGTGGTCCTCTGGGCGCTGGTCGTCGTCACGACGATCGCCTTCCTGCGCGTACGCCGCAGTGCCGGGTTCCTTCTGCTCCCCTACCTCGCCTGGGTCACCTTCGCCGCCGCGCTGAACTTCGCGATCTGGCAGCTCAACACCTGACGACCGCACGGAGTCAGCCCACCGTCACGGCGAGCGTGTGCCAGCCGGTCGCGCCGTCGGGGAACGGGGTGACCCGCCGCTCCGGCTGCGTTCGGCCGGTGCCGTCCGTCGCGCGTACGCGTAACGTGTGTCCGCCGCGCGAAGCATGCCACCGGTAGCGCCACTGGACCCAGGTGTCCTTGGTCGAGGTGGGCAGCAGGTCGACGGATTCCCATGGTCCGTCGTCGATTTGGAGCTCGACGACGTGAACGCCCCGGCCTTGCGCCCATGCGATGCCGGCGACGGTCACGTCTCCGGGTGGGACCTTGGCGAAGGCGCCAGGCCGGTCGATGCGTGCCGCCGTCTTGACCGGTGCCTCCCGCGCCCAGCCGCGGCGCACCCAGTACGCGTCGAAATCGGCGAACCGGGCGAGTTCGAGCTCGGTGATCCACTTGCAGGAACCGGCGTACCCGTAAAGCCCCGGAGTGAGCATGCGCACCGGGAACCCGTGATCTGGGGGCAGCGGCCGGCCGTCCATGCCGACGGCGAGCATGGCGTCCCGTCCGTCGAGCAGCGTCGCTGTCGGCGTACCCAAAGTCATACCGTCCACCGACCGGGCCACGACCTGATCGGCGTCGGCGTGAACACCGGCTTCCCGCAGCAACGGCGCGAGCAGTACGCCGAGCCACCGGGTGGTGCCGACGTAGGGCCCGCCCACCTCGTTGGAGACGCACGTGAGGGTGATGTCCCGCTCGACGAGCCCTCGCCCGAGGAGGTCGTCGAAGTCGAGGGTGACGGTCCGGCCGACCAGCCCGTGGATACGCAACCGCCATCGGCCCGCGTCGACCCGTGGCACCGTCAGGGCGGTGTCGACCCGGTAGAACTCGTCGATCGGCGTGTAGAAGCCCGGAGTGGTGACACGGGGACCTGCCGGCTGCATCGGCGCAGGTAGCCGGATCGCTTCGCGGGATCGGGCGCCGGACGCAGCCGCGAGATGCCGGGCGAGGCCTGCCATGCCGCCGGCGGCGACCGCGCCTGCGGTGACCGCGCCCGCGGCGAGAAGGAATCTGCGCCGGTCGGCCGGTGGGGCGTCGGCGGCCGACGATGGCACTCGGGGCAGCCGGTGCAGCAGGAACCCGAGGATCGGCGCGGCGACCAGGCCCGCCAGCAAGGACGGCACCGCGTCGAACGGTTGCGCTGCCGGGCGAGTCAGAACGGCGACCGCGCCGACCAGGCCGAGCACGCCGAATCCGGCCTGGGCCAGGCGCAGCCGCCGTCGGCCCAGTACGCCGAGGCTCGCCGCCACGAGGACGAGCACAGCGCCGATTCCGGCCAACAGCAGCGGCTTGTCGTACGTGCCCACGGTACGGACCGCGTACTCCTTGACGGGCGTCGGAGTCGCGTCGATGACGGCCGAGCCGATGCCGATCACCGGCGACGACTCCACGCGCAACGCGGTGGCACACAGCTCGGCGACCGCCACCCCGGCGACCGCGGCGAGCACTCCCCCGACGGCAGCGGCGAAATTCAGCCGATTCACGACGCGCATGGCGGTCCTCCCTGGTGGTGGGCTCGCCGGGTGGAGCCGGCGAGCCCAGGGATGGGGATCACTTCGGCATCAGCACGCTGTCGATGATGTAGACGGTCGCGTTGGCGGTCTGGACGTTGCCACACACGACCTTCGCCGTCCCGTTCACGGTGAAGTCCGTCCCCGACCCGCTAACGGTGAGGTCACCGCCCTGCAGCGTCTTGTGCGTACCGGCGAGCTGGTCGGGTGCCAGCTTCCCGGACACGACGTGATAGGTGAGGATCTTGGTCAGCGTTGCGTTGTCCGCGAGGACCTTGTCCAGGTCCGCCTTGGGAATCTTGGCGAACGCGTCATTGGTCGGCGCGAAGACGGTGATGGACTGAGCGCTGTTGAGCGTGTCGCCGAGGTTCGCCTTCTCCACGGCGCCGACCAACGTGGACAGCATCGGGTTGCCGGCGGCGGCGGTCGCGACCGGCACCTTGGCCATCGCGTCGAAGCTGCCGGGATTCGCCGGGTCGGTCGGGACGGCGGCGCAGCCGGGTCCAAACTCGCCCGACGCCGGCATGCCGGCCGAGGCGGTCGCCGACGGCGCGGCCGACGCCCCGGCAGCGCTCGACGTCGTGGCGCCGCTACCGCACGCGGCCAGCGCCAGCGAGGCGACCCCGGCGGCGAGCAGCGCGGCGAACGTCTTCTTCGGCTTCATCATGAACACCCCTCTTCGTGGGACTCCGGCGGAATCCCCGTCGCTGGGGATTCGGCCGGAGTCGTCGATCGGATGGGTGCATTCCGGAAAAATCTGATTCGTGTTTGGGCGGCTCAGCTGAGCCGGACCTGCGCGACGATGGGGAGGGTCGGCGTCGCCGATCCCCCGGCCGGCTCGACGGTCATCGCGATGAGGCTCGCCCCGGCGATGCCGTTCACGTACTGCGTGGACGTTCCCTGCCCGGCTGCCATCACCCCGGCGGGCTGCGGTGTCGCGTCCCGGACCGTCCACAGCTCGTACGCGTGGCTCGACGGCGGGGCGGGCGCCCCGGCGACGACCACGACCGCGGCATCTTGCGAGGCCGCGGAGACGACTGTGATCGCGCCGCCGCCGGTCACCGGCGATGTGCGTACCACCACGTCGGAAGCGGTCAGCACAGCGTCGATGCGGGCCTGCCGCTGCTCGGCCTCGACGCGGGCCGCCTGCTCCTGGCGTACTCGCTGGTCCTGCACGAGATATGTGACGCCACCCGCGACCGCCGCGATCAGCCCGGCGGCCAACGCGAACGCCGCGCGGCGACGCCACCGGGAAGCGCGACCAGTCGGTGTGGGAGTGAGCTGGCGCGTGCCGTGAATGCGTTCGAGCACCTGCGCGCGCATCCTGGGCGGGGGCGAGGACCAGCTGTTGTCGGCGAGCCGGGCGGCGGCCTCGCGGAACCCCGCGACCTCGGCGGCACAGATCGAGCACGTGCGCAGGTGGCGCTCGAATGCCTCCCGCTCGGCCACGTCGAGGGCGTCGAGCGTGTAGGCGCCGGTCAGCAGGTGCAGGTCGTCGGTGGTCATCGGGACGCCTCCACTCCGAGGCAGTCGCGCAGGCGGATCAACGCGTCGCGCATGCGGGTCTTGACGGTGGGCAGCCCCGCCTCCAGCAACGCTGCCACCTCGCGATAGGTGTAGCCACCGTAGTACGCGAGGGTGATCGCCTCGCGTTGCAGGTCGGTCAGAGTACGCAGGCACCGGCGCACCTGCTGACGTTCAATCCGCGCGGTCGCCTGGTCGGCGACCTCGTCGGGGCCGGTCTGCTCGGGCTCGGGCGCAAGCTGGCCGACCCGGTCGGCGGCGGCCTGCTCGGACCGGACCCGGTCGACGGCCCGGCGATGGGTGATCGTGAAAATCCACGCCGTCGCCGAGCCTCGGCCAGGATCGAACCGGGCGGCATTTCGCCAGACCTCCACCAGTGCCTCCTGGGCGACCTCCTCGGCCTGAGCCGGATCCCGGAGCACCCGACGAGAAAGCCCGTAGACCCTGGCCGCGACCTTCTCATAGAGGCGGGTGAACGCCGCTTCGTCGCCCCGGGCAACCTGCCTGAGCAGATCGCCGAGATCCTCGCTGACCGGCGTCGCCGACCCTGCCGGGACCAAGGCCGGGAACTGCCCGTCCGTCATCCGTACCGCCTGGTTCTTCGTGTTCTCGAGCACTTTGGTCAGATCAGGCCCGCTCGGAACGGGACAGCGCCAGGCCCAGCGCGGCCATGCCGACGCCCAACGCCAGGTGCAGCCAGTTGTCGGCCGAATTGACCGGCACGAAGTTGGCTGCGCTGTCGGCGTCGATCACCAGCCCGTACAGCCAGAGGATCAGATAGATCGCACCGCCGCCGATCAGGAAAGCACGTGCGCCGCCTGCCGTCCGGGCCAGCAGCAGACCCGCCACCCCGAACAACAGGTGTACGGCATTGTGCAAGATCGACACCTGGAACACGCCGAGCAGCCGGGCGTCCGAATGATGCGAGGCGAAACTGAGCGACCCGTAGTCGGTGGTGATGCCGGGAACGAATCCGAGCATCCCGACCAGCAGGAACACCGCGCCGACGGCGAAGGCGGCGAGCTGGGCCGAACTTCGCGTGGACATCGCCGCACGAGTGGTGGAAACCATGACGTTCTCCTTCGGGACGTAGTCCCTCGGGATTCGGAGCCAGGCCGGATTCGGATGGGTTCCCCTTGCCGATCTACCCCTATCGGGCGGCGGCCAGCCACCGGTTGCCGGCGTCCACCGCTTCATCCAGGGCGTGGAAGACCTCGCGGTCGGCCGGGAAGACGTTGTCGGCGCCCAACGCGTCGGCCAGGTGGGTTTCGCGCAGCGTACGCGCCAATGCCGGGTGGACGCCCGCGAGCAGGAGGCGCCCGCCCGCCTGACGCAGCTCCTTGGCGCGGCGTTCGAGCACCGTCATCATCGTGGCCGACGGGATGTCGGCGACCTCCCGCATCGACAGGATCACCACCGGCGA
>JABFYB010000652.1 GCA_013361475.1 Hamadaea sp. | reverse complement strand
TCGCGGATGTCGGTCAGTTCGTCGGCGGTCAGCGCCCGGCCGTAGATCCGGAACTCGTCGAGGCCGCCCTTGAACGTGTTGTTGAGACCGTCGACGCGCCGGCCTAGGAACACGCTGTTGATCCCGAATTCCTTGCCGGTGGTCACCGAGCCGCGCGGCGCGGCCTGGTCCGAGACGGTCGCGCCGTCCATGAAGACCGTGACCCGGGTCGCCGTCCGCTGCACGGCGACGTGGTGCCATTGCCCGTCGTTGTACGCACCCGGAATGGTGATGTTGGCATCGCCCTGACCGGTTCCGATGACGCCCCGGATGCGGTTGCTCGCCGGTTCGGCGCGCAGCCAGATCTGGGCGGCGCCCGTGCCTACCTGGTAGAACCACCAGATCACGATGCTGCCGGAGGTTTCGCTGTAGCGGAACCACGTCATGATCGTGAACTCGTCGTCGGCGAGGTCGACGGCCTGGTTGAAGGGCATCTCGACGTAGTCGTCGACGCCGTCGGCCGCGAGTCCCGTGCCGAACCGGCCCTCGCCGAGCGTGGCGTTGCCCCGGACGTACGCGGTGTTGCCGTAGCGCGGTGAGACGTCCGGAGTCGTCGGACCGGGCAGCGGCGCCGGCGGCAGGCTCGGCGGCGTGCCGTTCGGGGTGTCGAGGTACGCCTCGTTGAACCGCACGAACTGGATGACCTCGTACAGGGCGGCGACGCCGCTCTCGTACAGGACGCCGGCCACCGGTCCGAGCGCCGGGTCGTCGGAGATCTTGACCAGGTCGGAGTATCCGCCGGGACCCCAGCTGATGACCTTGCCCTGATCCCAGGTCTCCCAGGTCTTCGCCTCGTCGAACGAGGACCGGATCGTGAGCGCCTCCCGCTTGCCGGGGTTGGCCGGTCCGGAGAACAGGATGCGGTTCTGCGCGTCGCCTTCGTCGGTGGCGGTCAGGCGCAGCAGCGATCCCTGCACGACCGGCATCGTGAGCGCGGGGACCATCTGGAACGGCGCGTCGTAACTCGCGCCGCCGTCACTGGAGATCGCGTACGCCCGCGTGCCTTCGGAGGTGCCGGCCTCGCGGACGTTGACGTAGATCCGCCCGTCGGTCAGCTCCACGAGGGTGGACTCGTTGACGAAGATGTCGTCGGAGACGCCGCCGGCGCTGGCGCCGAGGTGCCACGTGTCACCGCCGTCGTCGCTGTATCCAAGGTGGACTCCGGCCACGCTGCGGCCGTCGGGTCCGATCGATTCGTGGTTCGCGCTCATCACTAGGCGGCCGGCGTGCGGACCGCGCTTGAGCTGGATGGCGTGCACCGGGCCGGTGGCGTACCAGGCGGTCCACTCGGGCCGCATCAGCTCCGACATCTGCCGGGGCGCGCTCCAGCTCGCTCCATTGTCGTCGCTGACCTGCAGGAACGGTACGCGCCCGCCACTGCCGGTGCCGGGGTTGTGCGTCGTGAACAGCACGACGCGGCCGGTCTGCTCGTCGACGATCGGCATCGGGTTGCCGTGGGTGTCGCCGTTGCCCCGGGACACGACCTGGAGCGGGCCCCAGGTGCGTCCGCCGTCCTGCGACCGCTTCAGCACCAGGTCGATGTTGCCCCGGTCGTCGCAGTTGTTGATGCGGCCTTCGGCGAAGGCGAGCAGGTCGCCGTTGGCGGCTTTGACGATCGCCGGAATCCGGTAGCAGAAGTAGCCGTCCGCTTTCGCCGTGTAGACCGCTCCTTCCTCGTGGTACGGCTCGGCGGCGTACGCCGTCCCGCCGGTGAGCAGGGTGGCGGCGGCGAGCGCCGCGACCACGACGGTGGACAGGAAACGGTGGTGTCTTTGTCTCGTCATCAAGTGCGATACCTCCGAGCACGAGCTCAGGAAACATGGACGAAATGTTCGGACATCCTACGTCCCATGTCTGCAGCGCCACAAGACCCGTTTGCCGCATCGAGCCTTGTGGCTGCGCTACAAGGGATTCACCTGTTGACTGCGCGGAAGCCGAGAGGCACACTCTTCCCCAACCTGGGGAGGAGATACTATGTCCTATGTCCAGAAGCTGCTGCTAACCGCCGGTACCGCGCTTGCTCTGGTATTCGGCCCGATCAGCCCGGTTTCCGCGGCGGAGCCGAGTCCGACGCCGGAGGACTGGGTCGGCACCTGGTCCGCGGCGGCGACCGGCACCGTGCCCAATCTGCCCACGGGGTACGCAGACCGCACCATCCGCGACGTCGTGCACACCAGTGTCGGCGGCTCCGGCGTACGCGTCACGCTGACGAACGTCCTCGGCACCGTCGCAGTACGCATGGACGCCGTGACGGTGGCGCTCGCGGCGGCGGCCGACACTCCCGGCGCGGTGGCCGGCTCGATGCGTACGCTGACCTTCGGCGGAGCGTCCTCGGTGACCATTCCCGCCGGCGGCGAGGTGCTCAGCGATCCGCTGCCCTTCGCCGTGCCGGCGGACGGAAACCTCCTGGTCAGCGCGTACACGCCGGTCGCATCCGGTCCGGTCACCTACCACCAGGTGGCCAATCAGACGTCGTACCTGTCGGTCGCGGGCGACCACGCCGCGGACGAGTCGGGGGCGGCGTTCACCAGCGCGATCACCTTCTGGCCCTACCTGGCCGGAGTGGACGTCCTGAGCGACGCCGAAGGCTCGGTCGTGGCCTTCGGCGACTCCATCACCGACGGGAACGCGTCCACCCGCAACGCCAATCACCGCTGGCCGGACTACCTGGCCGACCGGTTGATCGCCGAGGACGGGCCGACCCGGCTCGGCGTGCTCAACGCCGGCATCAGCTCCAACCGGCTGCTCTCCAACACCTGGAACCCCAACGCCGTCTCCCGGTTGGACCGGGACGTGCTGACCGCGACCGGCGTGCGTTCGGTGATCGTGCTGTTGGGTATCAACGACATCGGTGGCCAGCCGCAGCATCACGAGCCGTCGGAGATCATCGCCGCTCTGCGCCAGATCGCGGTCCAGGCCCAGGCCCGGGGGCTGCGGGTCACCGGGGGCACGCTCACGCCCTTCGGCGGGTCGAGCAACTACACCGAAGAGCTGGAAGGGGTACGCCAGGCGGTCAACGACTTCATCCGTACCAGTGGTGTCTTCGACGCCGTGGCCGACTTCGACGCGGCGCTCCGAGACCCCGCGACGCCGACGAAGCTGCGGGCCGAGTTCGACTCCGGCGACCACCTGCACCCGAAGGACGCCGGTTACCAGGCGATGGCGGCGGCGGTCGACCTCGGCAAGCTGACCGGACATCCGGCCGGCCGCTGGGCGAGCACCTGGCAGACGGCGATGGCGCGGACGACTCCCGGTGCCGACCTCGGTCTGCCGAACCAGTCGATCCGCAACGTGGTGCACACCAGCGTCGGCGGCGACGCCGCCCGCGTACGCCTGTCGAACGCGCTGGGCACGGCCCCGGTCCTGATGGGACGGGTGACGGTGGCGATCGCCGCCCGTTCCGACGGCCCGGACGCGGTCGCGGGCACCATGCGGGAGGTGACCTTCGGCGGCTCGCCGTCGGTGACGATCCCGATCGGCGGCGAGGTGCTCAGCGACCCGGTCGCCCTTTCGGTCCCGGCGGACGGAGACCTCCTGGTCACCGTGTACACCCCGGCGGAATCCGGGCTGGTGACCGAACACCCGCGGGCGTACCAGACCTCGTTCATCGCCCCGGACGGCGATCACGCGGCGGACGAGCCCGGCACCGCCTTCAGCAAGCCGACCACGGCCTGGTACTACGTGACGGGCGTGGACGTCCAGTCGAACCTGCTCCACGGCACGGTCGTGACTTTCGGCGACTCCATCACCGACGGCGACCGGTCGACGCTCAACCTGAACCAGCGGTGGCCCGATCTCCTGGCCGACCGCCTGGCGGCCGAGCCGGGGCCGACCAAGCTCGGCGTGGTCAACAGCGGCCTCAGCGGCAATCGGATCCTGGACAGCAGCGTCGGAACCGGCATCGGCGGGCCGAACGCGTACGCCCGGCTGTCGCGCGACCTGCTGACCACGTCGGGAGCCCGGACGGTCATCCTGCTCGAGGGCGTCAACGACATCCTCAACCTCGCCCACCCCGACCCGGAGGCCCTCAAGCTCGCCCTGAAGCAACTCGCCGCCCAGGCGCACGCCCAGGGACTGACGGTCGTCGTCGGCACCATCACGCCGATCAAGGGCTGGCGCTCCTACACCGAGGAGCGCGAGACCGTGCGGCAGGCCGTCAACGCGTTCATCCGCACGAGCACCGACTTCGACGCCGTCGTGGACTTCGACGCTGTCGTCCGCGACCCGGCCGACCCGCAGCAGATCAATCCGGCCTACGACTCCGGTGATCACCTGCATCCGTCGGACGCGGGCTACCGCGCGATGGCCGACGCCATCGACTTGCGTACGCTCCGCTGAGGCAAGACCGCGGGCCGGGCGGTTCCGGGCCCGGCCCGCGGTCGCCTTACGCGACGCCGCGCGCGTAGGCGATGCTGTCGTAGACGCTCGCGCTGTCGTTGACGTCGACGCCGTACCAGTTGCCTTCGGTCCAGTCGAAGTCGAACACCTCGTGGTCGATCACGTCGTCGGTGCCCTTCGCGCTGAACGGGCCGTAGGTGGCGCCGTTCGCGTAGTCCAGGTAGACGTAGACGGTGTCGCCGTCGTTGCGGGTGTCGTAGACCCAGAGCTTCTCGCCGTTGGGGTGGAACTCCACCTTCGCGACCATGCCGCTGCTGTCGTACATCTCGATCTTGACCGCCTTGCCGCCCGCGTCCGTCTCGAAGAAGGTGTCGTCGGCGCTGTCGTAGAGCATGCAGCCGCCGGTCACCCGGGTCACCGGGAGGGTCCCCTCCAGCCGGGCGCAGTTGTCCGTGTCGACCACGGCGTACTTCACCGTGAGGCAGCAGTACGCGTGCGCCGGTGTGGGCGCGGCGATGAGCGATCCGAGGACGGCGAGTCCGGCGAGGGCGGCTCCGAGGCGCATGCGTGGCGTTCTGGGCACGTCGGCATCTCCAATGTGATCTGCGGTGGGCGGCGATCTGCCGCTCTGTCCACGATGTACACGAGATGGGACCTCCCGTCGGTTGTCAGCCCGCGTCTAGGAACAGGCGGCCACGACGGCCTTCTCGGCGGTACGCACCGCCGGCGAATCGATCACCGCCATGAGCTTCGCCTGCTCGCTGTCGGAGCTTTCGACGGCGACGATCGCTTGTTCCACCGACAGCTGGTAGGCGGCGATCTTCGCCTTGAGCTTGGG
>JABFYB010000390.1 GCA_013361475.1 Hamadaea sp. | reverse complement strand
GGCACCCAGCACATCGAGCTGGAACGAACGAGATTGCTGGCATCCGAGCAGGTCACACATCTGCGGTTCCGCGTCCGGAAATAGCGGTCACCGGCGATACACGTGCAACCGGACGGTGGTGCCACCCGCGCCGGTGCGCAGCTGGACCAGATCGCACAAGTGGTGGGCGAGCCAGAATCCGCGCCCCCCGCCCTGCTGCGGATGGGGCAGTTGCCGGCCCAGCAGCGGCGTCGCCTGCAGCCGGCCCTCGTCGGCGATCTCGCAGATCAGCGACTGCTCGCGGGTCCAGACGCGCATCGTCGCAGTCCCGGCGCCATGACGCACGGCATTGGTGGCCATCTCGCTGACCGCGATGGTCAACGCTTCCGCCTGGTCCACGGTGAGCCCGGCCGCGAGCGCGTGGCTGTGCGCCACATGGCGGATGAACTCCAGATTCTGGCCCTGCCGGTCGATGGCGTATCGGTCGCAATCCGTCGGCGCGGGCGGCAGCGGCTGATCCCACCGGGCCGGCGCCGGATGATCGTGCACGTAATCGGGGCTGCTGCTGTGCTGATCGCCGTCCAGCAGATGCGGGTGGCTGCGCTGGGCCTCGGCCACGACGTCGGCGGGGAGGCCGACGACGTCGTACGGGCACAGCAGCGTCCAGGCGGGGCCCTGATCGAAGGCCAGGTTGAGCAGCGTCTCATGGCCCTGGCACTCGACGAGTTCGTCGGCGCTTCGGGTCGCCCAGATCGGTTCACCGATGCCACGCACCGGCTGGTCGGCCCGCAGATGCCGGTCGGTGAACCGCTGCCAGGCGGGAATGATGCGGGCCGGGTTCTGCCCGACCGCGGCCATGTCGGCGAACTGCACGCGTGCGGCGTCGCCGCCCAGTTCCGTACGCAACGCCTCGATCTTGGCGGCGTTGACGACGACCAGGACGGGCTCGCCCGCACTGAGCCCGTCGGTGATGAAGCCTGTCGTGGCCGACACGAACTCGGCAAGGCTGCGGTAGAACAGGGCCTGATGCTGGAATCGGGGCGTGGATGTCGACCTATGGGGCTGTTCGGTGCTGGTCATGCGTCACCTCCCAACACCACCGGTATGCGCGACCGGAATGCGCCCAGCATGGACGCCGGTGCCGGCGGAATCAGCGAAGGTGACGTGAGGCTGCAGCTCGTCCAGGCCGAGCGCCTGCCAACAGCGCCGTAGCACGGCAGGTGCATCGACAATCCGTATCCGATCGTGTCCGGCGGTGGCCCGCGACAGCAGGGCGATGCCTTCGGCCGAGATGAACGTCAGGTTGGTGCAGCCGATCCATCGCACCGCGGCTGTCGTCCCCGCGACGTGCAGGGCACGGGCGAACGCCGCTTCGGTGGTCATGTCGACCACGCCGCTGAGGTGCCAGCCGCCGTCGCCGCCGTACCAGATGCGAAACGCGGGCTGCGCCGATGTCCCGGCGTAGAGCGGGTGGACGGCCAGGGCTTGGCTGGTGGCGGAGCCGAACGAACCCGGCCGGTAGGCGCAGACGACGGTGGCGCCGAGGTCGGTGACGACCTTGTCCAGCACGAGCTCGAAGTCCGCCAGCTCGGACGGCGACGGCGGATGCGCCAGCAGCCAATCCATGTCCGCCACCACACGGATGCCGCTGAAACCCTCGTGCTGGGCGACGGCGGCCTGCTCGGCGAACCGGCTGAACATCGAGTGCGGGTTCAGCGCTCCACCGCCGAGAAAGTCGCTGTGCGGATCCAGACGGATCACTCGTTCCGGCACAGCCGGGCTGCGCTCGTGGCCGATCGCCGAGGCGGGGGCAAACCGGAACAATTTCTGCCCCAGCTCCGCGCCCTCGAAGAGGCACCGCCGGGTGGCGGCCTCGAAATCGTCCTGCGATTCGATCAGGTAACACACGTGGGCGCCTGGGCGAAGCTGGCTAAGCTCGCCCAGCTCACCGTGCTGACGGACGACCGGCACACGATCACTGTAACCGCTTGGCCCAGGTCGGCCACACCGCGTACGCCGGCCCGGCGGGCGAGAGGATCTTGCGAGTGCTCCCCGCGATGACGGATGTCGACCTTGCGTGAGCGGTCCGACCGCTGCTAACGTCCCGGCACGTCGTCAAGCGATTGAAGGAAATATGTCGATCAGAGCGAGAGTTGTCGCCGCCTCCGCCGCCGTCGCCATCCTCGCCGCCGGGACTCCCGCGGACGCGGTCGTGGTGCCGCGGCATGCCATCAACATCTGCCAGTCCGCAAGCTTCTACGCCAACTACGACTCGGCGTCGGGACCGTCCGGGCTCAAGCGGATCCTCTACTACGGGGACAAGATCGGCCACACTCCCGGCGTGCACCCGGTCTACAACGGCTGGGCGGCCACCTTCGACTTCGGCCCCAACGACTGGGGATACATGCGCCTGGAATGCATCGGAGGCTACGACTCGTGGTGAAAACCGCCAAGACCGCATCGGCGATCATCGCCGCAACGCTGCTGACGGTTCTCGGCGCCGTCGCGCCCGCGCACGCCGCGAACGGCACCATCGGCGTACGCGAAACCGTGTGCGCGCAAACGCTCTATGTCCGCACCGACCCTGGCGGCGCGTGGATGGGGACCCTCTACAGCGGCCAGACCTTCATCGTCGAAGGACCACGTTCCGGGGGCTACATCTACGGCTTCGCCTACGGCCACATCAACCGGCACGGCTGGGTGCAGGACGGATGGTTCTGCTGATCAAGAACTGCTTCGTGGACGCCGCCGAACTGGCGCCGACAGCGCACCCGTGACATCGCAGTCGCCCGGCGCGTCGTCGACGACGTCGGCGTACTCGTCCGTACGGACGCATTCGGCGCGCAGATAGCAGACCACGGTTTGCCGCGACGTCGCCGATGGGTAGCGGCTGTTCGGCCGGAACGCGTCCGAGGCACCGGATGATCAACTGTGGGGCGGCGAATGCCAGACGCCGCTGCCGGACTTGGTCTGACGCATCGAGGAGCGGGCCAGCAACTAGTCGGCGTGGACCATGGACGCACCCCACGTCCGGCCGACGCCGGGGTGGCCGTCACGATGGCGGGTGGCGGCCGCCCCGTTCCCGCACGCACCTCCCACCCAGGTGAGGTACCGCGTGCTGCGATACATCTCGCGGCATCACCGTCCGCGGTCCACCGCTGCCGCGCGATCAAATGTCTGGTTTCCGTCGCCAGCGCGGTACCTATGGGGGAGGCACCCGCAGGGTACGCGTCCCTAGCCTCGGCGGTGCGGTGTGATCTTCCGGGCGGCCATGCCTCCGGTGGACGCACCGAGCAGCGGACGGCTCGGCTGGAGGACGTGTGCGTACCAAACAGGTTCTGATCCTCGTGACGGTGCTGGCCGTGCTCGCCGCCGGTGGTGTGGGCGGCTGGTGGTGGATCCACCGCGACAACGGGCACGAGACGTCCGATCCGGCGCCGAAGGTGACCGGCAAGCCGACGAAGATCGGCCCGGAGGGCGGGACGGTCGAGACAGGCGACGTCACGATCACCATCCCGGCGGGAGCCGTTGCCAGCGGTGTCTCCGTCACCATCATGCCGGTCGAGCCGATCGGCCAGCACGACGGCGAGATCTTCGGCCAGCCGATTGGCGTCGAGCACAGCCAGCCCCTCGCCAAGCCCGCGACCATACGGTGGAAGACCCCGACGCTGACCGCCCGCCAGCGAGCGGCGACGGTCCTGACGAAGTGGGACCCCGGCAGCCGGATGTGGAAAGTCGCCGGACCGACGTTGACCGTCGACGGCGACACGCTGTCCGCCACCGTCAGCGAGTTCTCCTTCTGGGACTGGGCCGCCAGCGCCAGCCAATGGACCGGGCAGTTGGCCGGCAAACGCGTCGACGCGCCGCATTGCAACGGCAAACCGCTGCCGGGCTGGGTACGCGGTGTGGTCGACCCGGACGAGGACCTCTCTGCTGCGTCGCTCAGGGTGTGCTTCGAGCCGGACCGGGACGAGATCGTCACCGCCCGGGTGGCCAACAATCGGTCGTTCACCCAGCGTCTCGTCCTCACCCCGAAGGACGCCGCCTGGGCGTGGACCTGGGCCGGATCGGAGGAGTTCGGCGCCAAGGCGGTCATCTACCGCACCGCCCACGACGTCTTCGACACCGACACCAGTTATCTGCTGCCACCCACGCACGAGGTCGCCGTCGGCATCGGGCGTCCGGCGGGAGCGGGCAGTCAGATGCAGACCGCCACCGGCGTCGTCGACTTCCGGACGATCCTCACCGACGCGGTCGCGTACGTGTTCGACCAGATTCCCGTCGGCGGCAGCGACAACCCGTTGGTCAACGCGCTGCTGCAGGTGCTGTTCGAATGCGGTGGCAAGCAGGCCCTCGACCGGCCGGAGCTGAAGATCGACGCGATCGCCCGGGCGGTGGTGCACGCGATCACCGGTTGCGCAGCCGAGATCGTGCGGCCCGACAGCGAGTTCGGCGCGCGCCTGGAATCGTTGGAACAGCAGATCATCCGCAGCAAGCCCGGCATCACCGCGCAGACCATCGCCCGCGGCGACCGCATGATCCACCAGCTCGCCCAGGCTTGCAAGATCCTCGCGTACGCCGATCTGCTGTTCTACCTGTCCGATCAGATCGCGGACGCTCTCGTCGGGCCGCTGATGTTCAGCGTGCGCGGCGACGGCAAGCCCCAGAAACTCGGCGAATGGAAGCCGACGTGCGCCGACCGCGACGCCGATTCCAACCGCCTGTACCGCAACCTGGCCCTGCAGGACACGTTCGCCGACAAGAACAAGGAGCTGTGGCAGTTCTCCCAATGGCGCTCGTCCGCCCGCACGGCGATCCAGCCGATGAAGACCTGTCCGGCCGACTATCTGCTCAAGTTCGCCGACTTCCTTCCCGGTGACTGGGGCGACCCGAAGGCCGCACGGGTCGTCGCCGACGAGATCCGCACACTGGCCGGGTACGCCGCCGTCCCGTCCGGCGACCAGCTCAGCCGGCTCGGCGCCTGTACGGCCGCGTGCAAGGTGACCGGCCACGTGTGGTTCGACCATCCGGTGTGGGGCCACAGTCTGCTGTTCACCACGATGCCGAACGAGGTGGGGACCGCCGAGGCGTACATCACCGTGATCGACGGGGCTGGAAAGGTGCGCTGGCAACACCGAGCGGGCTACTGGTACCGCCTGGCTCCGCACAGTCCGTCCCGTGACAACACCGGGCACATCTTCCTCGACTACGATCCCGGGCGGCTCAACGGCGTCATCATCCTC
>JABFYB010000726.1 GCA_013361475.1 Hamadaea sp. | reverse complement strand
CGGCGCAGACCGGGTTGTCGCGACCGGCGGGTCCGGATCGACCGCGACTGTTGCATCCGGCGCGGCTGTCGCATCCGCCGCGGAACCCGCAGCCGAACCCGGAACCGGCGCCGGGCTCGACCTGACCCGGCCTCGGGCCTTCGTCACCGGCGAGCTCGACCCCTACTTCGCCGAGCTGCGTCGGGACCGTCCGCTGGCCTGGCACGAGCCGCCCACCGCCGACGGGCGGGGTTTCTGGGTGGCCGGCCGGCACGCCGACGTCGCGGCCCTGGCCCGGGACACGACCCGGCTGTCCTCGGCGCGCGGCAACATGCTGGAGACCCTGCTGGACGGCGGCGATCCCGGCGGCGACCGCATGCTCGTGGTCAGCGACCCGCCGCGCCACACCGCGCTGCGCGCTCTGATGAAGTCCGGGTTCATGCCGGCCGCCCTGGAGTCGCTCGCCGAGCGGATCCGTCGGGTCGCCCGTGACCTGTGGATCCGGGCCGCGCTGGACGGGCGCTGTGACGTGGCGGCGGACATCGCCGCGAAGATCCCGCTGGCGGCGATCTGCGACCTGCTCGGGGTCCCGGAGACGGACCGTGCATACGTGGGCGAACGAACCACCGCGGCGCTCGGCTCGGACCTGGCCACACCGGTGCGGGACGCGTCACGGCTGGCGCAGGCCGAAATCCTCCTGTACTTCTCGCGGCTGGCCCGGAACGAGCCGAGCGCCATTCTGCGGGTGCTGGCCGAGGGGGCGCTGGACGGCGTCCCGCTGACCCGCGACGAACTCGTCCTCAACTGCTACAGCCTCATCCTCGGCGGCGATGTGACGACCCGGCTGTCGATCGTCGGCGGGGTCGCCGAGCTGGCGGCCGACCCAGCGCTGTGGGAAGGGGTACGAAACGGCGAGGTCGACATCGGGTCCACGGCCGAGGAAGTTCTGCGCTGGACCACGCCGGTGGTCCACCTGGCGCGCACCGCGGTCACCGAGATCGACCTGCACGGCCGGCGCATCCGGCCCGGAGACGTCGTCACCCTGTGGCCGCGGTCGGCGAACCGGGACGAGCGCGAGTTCGCCGACCCCGGGCGCTTCGACCCGGCGCGCCGCCCCAACCGGCACCTGACGTTCGGGTTCGGGCCGCACTTCTGCCTGGGCGCGCACCTGGCCCGGATCGAGGTGACGGCGGTGCTGGAGGGCATGCGCCACGCCGTCGATCGGATCACGCCCGACGGTCCGCCGCAGCCGGTGTACTCCGCCTTCGTCGCCGGGTATTCCGCACTGCCGGTCCGCCTGACGCCCAGCGTCGCCGCCCTGCGATCCGCCGCCGGCCGAGCCGGCTGACCGCGCTGTCGCCACCGAGCCCCGCGAAGGTTGCCCATGGACACCCAGGACATCCCCGATACCCCGGTCCACATCCCCGATATCCCCGCCCACCCGACGACGATCACCGCCCGCTTCGACGCGGTCGCCGCCGCGCACGCCGACCGCGTCGCGCTCCAGGACCGCACCGAGGTCGTCACGTTCGCCGAGCTGCAGCGACGGGCTGAGGCGCTGGCGGCGTCATTCGACCGCGTCCTGGCGCCGGAGACCCGGGTCGCGCTGTACCTTCCGCGCTCGGTCGACCTCATCGTCGCGATGCTGGCGGTGCTGAAGGCCGGCGCGACATACGTGCCGGTCCCGCCGGAGTACCCGGCCGAGCGTGTTCGCCTCTTGCTGGCGGACAGCGGCGCGTCGCTGGTCCTCACCTCCGACGGGCTCCGTGGCGACCCGGCGCTGGCAGGGCAGGCCACAGCCGCGGTCGACGATCCGCCCCGGGGCGCGGCGTCGGCGCCGCCGGCCTTCCCGACCGAAGCCGCCGGGCCGCTGTCAGCCGCATACGTCATGTACACCTCGGGTTCGACGGGGCGGCCCAAGGGTGTCGTCGTCACCCACCGGGGCGTGCTGAACCTGGTGCTGGACCAGGACTACGTCGCCTTCGGCCCGGACCGGACCGTGCTTCAGATGTCGCCGACGGCCTTCGACGCCTCGACGTTCGAGATCTGGGGTGCGCTGCTGCACGGCGCCCGGCTCGTGATCGCGGCTCCCAGCTATCAGGCCGTCGACGAACTCGCCGCCACGATCAAGGAGTTCGGCGTCAGCACCCTGTTCCTGACCCCGGCGCTCTTCCACGAGCTGGTCCGCGGCCGGACCGACGTCTTCGACGGCCTGGCCGAACTGGTCGTCGGCGGCGATGTGCTGTCTCCGGCGCGCGGCGCCCGGTTCCTGGAGTACGCGGCCCAGACCGGGGGACCGACGCTGGTCAACGGGTACGGCCCCACCGAGACGACCACGTTCGCGCTGACCCACCAGGTGCGCACCGCGCCCGCCGAGGGCGGCTCGATCCCCATCGGCACCCCACTGCGGAACGTCCGGATCCACCTGCTGGACGACCGGCTGCGGCCGGTCGGGCCCGGCGAGGTCGGTGCCATCTGGATCGCAGGCGACGGGGTGTCCCGCGGCTACCTGGGCCGGCCCGGCCAGACCGCCCGCAGCTTCCTGCCCGAGCCCGAACCGGCCCCGCCGGGCGCCCGGATGTACCGTTCCGGCGACCTGGGCCGGCTGTCGCCCGACGGGACCGTCGAGTTCCTCGGCCGCCAGGACGACCAGGTCAAGATCCGCGGCTTCCGGGTCGAGCCGCGGGAGACCGAGCACGCGCTGCTGTCTCTGGCCGATGTCGCCGACGCCGCGGTCGTGGTGGTCTCCGACGCGGACGGAGCCAAGCGTCTGTCGGCGTTCGCCGTGCCGCGATCCGGAAGCGGGCTGACGGCGGAGCGGATCAGGACGCTGCTGGCAGACGTCCTGCCCGCGCACCAGGTCCCGGCCAAGGTCGCGCTGACGGACGCGTTGCCGATGAGCCCTTCGGGGAAGATCGACCGTACCGCCCTGGCCGGAGGCACGGGGCCGGGGCCGGCCGCCCCTCCCGTCGCGCCCACCTCCGGTCCGACGACGGATCAGCGGCTGCTCGCCGAGATCTGGGCCGAGGTCCTGGACGTGCCCGAGGTCGGGCTGGACGACGACTTCTTCGGCCTGGGCGGCGATTCCATCCGGGCGATCCGGGCGATCGCGGACGCCGAGGTCCGCGGCCTGGAGATCTCGCTGACCGACATGTTCGCCACGCCGACCGTCAGGGATCTGTGTCCGGGCTCGGGCGGTGCCGGCGGCACGGGCCCGGCGACCGGCAGCGCCTCCGATGACACGACCATGGGCGGCGGCGGGCGCGGAAACATCGCCCCTGACAGCCCTGCCGCCGCCTTCGCCTCCGATTCCGCTGGCGCCGCGTCGGCCGTCGAGCCCTCCGCCGACCTGCCCGCCGATGTCGAGCGCGGCTATCCCGCGACGCTCCTACAACTCGGCCTAGTCTACGAGGCCGCCGGCAGCCCGGACCAGTCGCTCTACCACGACGTGGCCGCGTACCGCGTCGAGACCGCTCTGGACCCGGAGGCGCTGCGGACCGCGCTGCACCACGTCGCCGCGGCGCATCCGACGCTGCGCACCCGCCTGGATCTGGCCGACCCGGCCGGTCCGCGCCAGCTCGTCGAACGCGAACCGCGGCTGCCGCTGACCCTGCTGGACTGGCGCGACCGTGACGGCGCGACGCTCACCGCGGCGTTGGAGGAACTGGCCGCCGAGGCGGGCCGCCCCTTCGACGTCGAGGCCGGACCGATGATGCGGGTGTACGCGGCAGCGGTCGACGACGCGTCCTTCTGGCTCGTCTACGGCTTCCACCACGCGATCATCGACGGCTGGAGCGAGTCCGTCTTCCTGGTCGACCTGCTCGCCGCCTACGCCCGCGCCCGCGACGGCGCCCCGCCGCCACAGCGACCCGCGTGGGCGGATGGCGGACGCCATGCCGAGTTCGCCCGGCTCCAGGCCGCCGTCATGGAGTCGGAGGACAGCCGCGAGTACTGGCGCGGGCGCTTGGCGCGGATCGGATCGGGCTCCCCGCCGCCGGCACAGCCGCACTGGCGGAGCGTCGAGCGGGTCCGGGTCGGCGCGGATCTGCCCGCCGGCCTGCGCTCCCGGCTCGAAGCGGTCGCCGCCGAGCTCCGCCTGCCGGTGAAGTCCCTGGTGCTGGCCGCCCACCTGGCGGCGCTCGGCCGGCATCGGGACACCGCGCGGCCGGTGACCGGGATCGTGCTCAACGGCCGTCCGGAGACCGCCGACAGCGATCGGCTGATGGGCCTGTTCCTCAACGTCATGCCGATGGACGCGGACCTGGACGCGCCGAGCTGGGCTGTGCTGGCCCGCGGGCTCTTCGAGGCCGAGACGGCGATGCTCCCGCACCGGCGCTACCCGTATCCCGCGCTGCGCCAGATGGCCGGGCGGCCGCTGTTCGACACCGTCCTCAACTACGTCCACTTCCACGTCCGCAACCGGCTCGCCGACACCGGCCTGCGGGTCGCAGATTCCCGCATGTGGGACAAGTCCAGCCAACCACTGCTGGTCGAGGTGATCGCCGACGCGGCGTCCCGCGAGCTGCGGCTGGACCTGGCCGGCGACGCCGGCGTCTGGGACCAGGCCGCGCTGACCCGCTTGTGGGGGCACCACCACGACGCCCTGGTCGCGCTGGTCGCCGATCCGTCCGGCGCGGTGCGGCCCGCCGGGTCCGAGGACGGCGTGCCGCTGACGCCGATGCAGCGGGCGATCTGGACCCAGCAGCAGATCACCGGCGACCCGACGCTGTACCGGGAGCACATCGGCTACGAGATCCGGGGACCGGTGGACAGCGCCGACCTCGCCCGGGCCGTGGAACGCGCGCTGGCCGACCATCCGGGCACCGGCGCGGCGCTGGCCGTCGGCGGCGGCGTCCCGGCGCTGTTGCCGGGCCGGCACACCATCGGGGTCGAGCACGTGCTCTGCGACAGTCCGCCGGACCCGGTCGCTCTCGCCGCCCTGGTCGAGGAGCAGATCGAGGCCGGGGTCCAGGTGCCCGACGGACCGCTGTTCCGCTGCGTACTGATCACCGTGAGCCGCGAGCGGCGCCTGCTGTTCTTCGTCTGGCACCACCTGGTGATGGACGGGTTTTCGCTGCGCGTCCTGCTCGGCGATGTCGTCGCGCACTTCACCGATCCGGCCCGCGGACCCCGGGAGCCGGGTGTGAGCCTGGCCGAGGTGCACCGCCGCCATCTCGCGCACGCCGCCGACCCCGAGGTCGACGGCCGGGCCGCCGCCCTGGCCGAGCGCTACGCCGACCTCGACCC
>JABFYB010000186.1 GCA_013361475.1 Hamadaea sp. | reverse complement strand
CCGAAACGCCGAGACCCCGATCGAGCGCAAGCCCGACTGGATCAAGGTCAAGGCGAAGATGGGCCCCGAGTTCACCCAGCTGCGCGGTCTCGTCCAGCGCGAAGGGCTGCACACCGTCTGCCAGGAAGCCGGCTGTCCCAACATCTACGAGTGCTGGGAGGACCGGGAGGCGACCTTCCTCATCGGCGGCGACCAGTGCACCCGGCGCTGTGACTTCTGCCAGATCGACACCGGCAAGCCGGCCGAGTTCGACGCCGACGAGCCGCGGCGCGTCGCCGAGTCGGTCGCGTCGATGGAGCTCAAGTACGCGACCGTGACCGGGGTCGCCCGCGACGACCTGCCCGACGGCGGCGCCTGGCTGTACGCCGAGACCGTCCGGCAGATCCACGCGCTTGCGCGTGGATCCGGCAAGCTCAGTCATGAGATGGTCCCCGGGTGCGGCGTCGAGCTGCTGATCCCCGACTTCAACGGCAACCCGGACCAGCTGGCGGAAGTGTTCGGCAGCCGTCCGGAGGTGCTGGCGCATAACCTCGAAACCGTGCCTCGACTCTTCAAGCGAATTCGACCCGCGTTCAATTACGAACGCTCGCTCGACGTTATCCGTCAGGCTAGGCAAGCCGGTCTGGTCACCAAGTCCAACCTGATCCTGGGCATGGGTGAGGAGCGCGAGGAGGTGTCGCAGGCGCTGCGCGACCTCCACGAGGCGGGCTGCGAGCTGATCACGATCACCCAGTACCTGCGCCCGACGCCCCGGCACCACCCGATCGACCGCTGGGTGAAGCCGGAGGAGTTCATCGAGCTGAAGGCCGAGGCCGAGGAGATCGGCTTCGCGGGGGTCATGTCCGGGCCGCTGGTGCGCTCGTCGTACCGGGCCGGCCGGCTCTACCGCCAGGCCCTCGACGCCCGCAAACTCGCCGCCGCCTGAACCTGATTAGACTTCAGGACATGGCGAAGCCCTCAGAGGAAAAGGTCTCCTTCGGCGGACGGCTGAAGCAGATCGGCATGGTGTTCAAGTTCACCGCAAAGCAGGACAAATGGTTCATCCCGCTTGTGGTGGCGGCCGTGCTCATCCCGATCGCCGTGACCGTGCTCGTCGTCGGCCTCACGAGCAGCTGGATCTGGATCCCGATGGGCGTCCTCGTGACGCTCCTCGCCGTCCTGCTCGTGCTGAACCTGCGCAGCAACTCGGCCATGATGAACGCGCTCGAGGGCCAGCCCGGTGCGGCCACCCAGATCCTGTCGTCGATGCGGGGGAACTGGCGTACCAAGGAGCAGCCGCTCGCGTTCACCGTGAACAACGACTTCGTGCACCTCGTGCTCGGCCCGGCCGGCGTGGTGCTCATCGGCGAGGGCGAGCCGCAGCGGGTCAAGCCGATGCTCGGCGAGCAGAAGCGGCGGCTCGGCAAGGTCATCGGCCAGACCCCGCTCTACGACATCATCGTCGGCAACGGTGAGGGCCAGGTCTCCATCCGCAAGCTGCGTACGCACATCCTGCGGCTGCCGAAGAACCTCTCCGGCAAGGAGATCAACTCCCTGGACCGGGCGCTCACGGCGCTGACGGCCCGGCCGCAGATGCCGAAGGGCGGACTCCCGAAGGAGTTCCGCCCTCCGAAGGGCGCCATGCGCCAGATGCGCGGCCGCTGACCTACTTCCGCAGGCTTCCGGTGTACTGCTTGGTCTCGCTGCCGACGAGGCACGAGACCGAGTGGTCGCCCCGGTTCCAGACCATGGACGTGTGCGGGTAGAGATAGTAGATCTCGAGGGTGTCGTCCTTCTGCGCGTCCGCGGTCAGCGCGTCGACCCGCTCGGTGCAGCCGTCCTCGGACTGCTTGATCACGGTGTCGCTGCCCGGGTAGGTCGAACCGCTCAGGTTGAAGACGGCGTACACCTCGGCGCCGTGCGGCTGCGAGCAGGGCACGACGTCGACGGCCCGCACGACACCCTCGGCGGGCAGCTTCTTCAGGCAGTCGCCGAGCTTCAGCTCGACCGAGCTGACCGTGCCTTCCTCGGTCACCGTGCCGTTGGCGTCCCGGTCGGCCTCGTTCATGACGGCGATCGCGACACCGGTCCCGCAGGCCAGCAACCACACCAGGGAGAGCACGAGGCCGGCGATGGCCATGCCCTTGCCCTTCTGGTTGCGCTTCTTGATCTGGCCCAGGGCGATGAAGCCGAAGATGACGGCGAACAGGCCGCCACCCAGGAGGCCGAAGATCAGCGAGGCGACGGCGAAGCCGTTGGTGCCGGACGGCGGTGGAGGCTGCGGTTCCCACTGGGAACCGGGCGGCGGGTACTGCCCCGGGGCGCCGTACTGCGGCTGACCGTACGGCGCTTGCCCGTATTGCTGCGGTTGGCCGTACTGCTGGGGCTGGCCCGGCTGCGGTTGGCCGTAGGACTGTGGGGGCTGACCGTACGGCGGTGGATTCTGCGGGTTCTGAGGGGGGTATGTCACAAGATCGCAGCCTAACGGCTTCGATCTCTACCCGCTCACGCAGGCGTTATCACGCTGCGTGCGAAGCGGTCGTGAACCCCGCGGCGGTCCGTGTCCATGATCAGTGCGGGGACGACGAGCGCGAGCAGGAACCCGCGCAACGCCGCCCGGGGTACGCCGATCGGCCCACCGCCGTCGACGCTCACGCAGCGGATGCGGGCCAGCCGCATGCCGGGGGTCTGCCCGAACAGGCCGAGGAAGAAGGCGTACTCCAGGATGAGCACGGCGACCGGCTCCCAGGTGGCCGTCCGGAGATCCGGGACGAAGAAGCCGGAGACCAGCAGGCAGAGCAGCCAGTCGACGAAGAGCGCCACGAACCGGCGGAAGAGCGTCGGAACTGCTTCTTGCGAGGTCTCGGTCACGCGCGTCAGAGTACTCGCCTAGGCTTTGAGAAACGCACGGTGGCGCAGCGCACGTGCCCTGTAACACGGCCGAAACAAAGCCGACACGGCTGGGCAACGCCACCTCCGTACCGTCGCGACCAGCCAACGGCCACCTGCGCAAGTCGACGAACGCCTTGACCAGTGACCGCGAGCGCACCGATCTAGAGCCATTGCCAGGAGGACGTGTTGTTCGCCAATCCCGAGGAACTCCTTCGGTACCTCAAGGACGAGGACGTCAAGTTCGTCGACGTCCGTTTCTGTGACCTGCCCGGCGTGATGCAGTTCTTCACCGTCCCGGCGGATTCCTTCGACGAGAGCGCCTTCACCGACGGTCTCGCCTTCGACGGTTCGTCCATCCGCGGGTTCCAGGCCATCCACGAGTCGGACATGCTGCTCCTGCCCGACGTCACGACGGCGTTCATCGACCCGTTCCGGATCCAGAAGACCCTCGCGCTGAACTTCTTCATCCACGACCCGTTCACTCGTGAGGCGTACTCGCGGGACCCGCGGAACATCGCCAAGAAGGCCGAGGCCTACCTGGCGGGCAGCGGCTTCGCGGACACGGCCTACTTCGGCGCCGAGGCGGAGTTCTACATCTTCGACTCGATCCGCTACTCGACCCAGGCCAACCAGGCGTTCTACCACATCGACTCGATCGAGGGCGCGTGGAACACCGGCGCGTCCGCGGAGGCCGACGGCGGCGCGAACCGCGGTTACAAGCCCGGTTACAAGGGCGGCTACTTCCCGGTGGCCCCGACCGACCACTACGCCGACCTGCGCGACCAGATGGTCACCAACCTGGTCGACCTCGGCTTCACCGTCGAGCGCGCGCACCACGAGGTGGGCACCGCCGGCCAGGCCGAGATCAACTACCGGTTCGCCACGCTGCTCGCCGCGGGCGACCAGATGCAGCTGTTCAAGTACGTCGTGAAGAACACCGCCTGGCACGCCGGCAAGACCGCGACGTTCATGCCCAAGCCGCTGTTCGGCGACAACGGCTCCGGCATGCACACCCACCAGAGCATCTGGCTCGGCGGCGAGAACCTGATGTACGACGAGACCGGCTACGGCGGCCTGTCCGACCTGGCCCGCTGGTACATCGGCGGTCTGCTGCACCACGCGCCGTCGCTGCTGGCCTTCACCAACCCGTCGGTGAACTCCTACCGTCGTCTGGTGCCGGGCTACGAGGCGCCGGTCAACCTGGTCTACTCGCAGCGCAACCGCTCCGCCTGCACGCGTATCCCGGTCACCGGCACGAACGCGAAGGCCAAGCGCATCGAGTTCCGCTGCCCGGACCCGTCGTCCAACCCGTACCTGGCCTTCTCGGCCATGCTGATGGCGGGCCTCGACGGCATCAAGAACAAGATCGAGCCGCCGGCCCCGATCGACAAGGACCTCTACGACCTCCCGCCGGAGGAGGCCGCGAGCGTCCAGCAGGTCCCCGGCTCGCTGGCCGACGTGCTGACCAACCTGGAGAGCGACAACGAGTACCTCCAGGCGGGCGGCGTGTTCACCGGCGACGTCATCGAGACCTGGATCGACTACAAGCGCTCCACCGAGATCGACCCGATCCGGCTGCGCCCGACGCCGCACGAGTTCCAGCTCTACTTCGATGTCTAGGCCCTAGCCGTCAGTCACGCGAAAGGCCCCGGCTCACGCCGGGGCCTTTCGCGTGCGCTCAGACCGTGCGCAGGTAGGAGTACTGGACCGCGCAGGGCTGGTAGCCGAGCCACTCGTTGACCGCCAGCATCGGCTGGTTGACCTCGTCGTTGCTGGTGTACGCCGCGGTCACCCCCGCGGCGGCGGCACGGCGTACGGCTTCGGACTTGGCGAGCTTGGCCAGTCCACGTCCACGGTGCGTCCGCAGCGTGCCGGTGCCGCCCGACCACATCCGGCCGCCTTCGCGATCCACTTCGACCAGCGTGTACGCCGCCGGAACGTCGTCGGCGAGGACGACGACGCTGGCGTCGAGGTCGGCCGACGGGTTCTGCCAGATCTCGGCGTACCAGTCTTCGTAGGGGACGGCGTCCATCGCGGTGTCGCCCGGTTCGTCGACGACCGTGGCGGCGTCGACCGAGTAGAGCGCTTCCGGGCCGGCTTCGCGGGCGGAGACGAGGACGACGCCGTCCGGCGTGGTGGGCGCGGGCGGCAGCTTCGCGATGTCGGTGAGGTCGAGCTTCGAGTAGCGCAGTTCCGCCGTACGCTCGTAGCCCCGCCGGTGCAGGAAGCCCGCTACGTCTTCGTCGTCGGTGCCCCAGATCTGGATCTTGCGCGCGTCGTGCTCGGTGAGATGCGCGTCGAGGACGGCGTACAGCTGGGCACCGATGCCTTGTCGCCGGTGGTCGGGGTGGACCATGACGAACATCGAGGCCGCGCCCTGCTCCGTGGTCCAGGTGTTGAACGAGGCACGCCCGGCTCCGACGACCTGGCCGTCGACCTCGGCGACGAGCACCTTCGCGTACGCCCGCTCCGGGGTGACCTCCCAGAAGTGCTGGATGCGCTCCGGGCTGAAGACCTGGTACGGCGTGACGACCCGCCGGAGGGCGTTGAAGGCGGCCGCGTCGGCGGCGCCACTGGCCGGACGGAGGAGTGCGTTCATACCCGAAGGTCTACCAGTGCCCGCAACCTCTTTTCTGACCTGCGGGTCAGCAGAATATGCTGCACGCCGTGCCGGAAAACATGAGCCGTTCCCGCGTTTGGCTTCGCCGCGCCCGCAAGATCTCCCTGTGGACGCTCGCGGTGGTGATCGTTCTCGGGCTCGTCGGCGCGGGAACCCTCGTCTGGTCCATTCGCCGGGCGCTCCCCCAGCTCGACGGCACGGCGACCCTGCCCGGTCTGTCGGCCGACGTTCGCGTGCAGCGTGACGCGCAGGGCATTCCCCAGGTCTACGCGACCACGTCGGCGGACCTCTACCGGGCGCAGGGCTATGTG
This sequence comes from Hamadaea sp., assembly GCA_013361475.1. GTDB lineage: Bacteria > Actinomycetota > Actinomycetes > Mycobacteriales > Micromonosporaceae > Hamadaea. The sequence continues at coordinate 14,504 of JABFYB010000186.1, read as the reverse complement.
CACGCCCAGGACCGGTTCTGGGAGATGGACTTCCGGCGGCACGTCACGGGCGGGCGGCTCGCCGAGTTGTTCGGCGAGGGCCAGCTGGAGACGGACGCGTACCTGCGGACGATGGGCTGGCGGCGGGTCGCCGAGCAGGAGTGGGACCTCATCTCGGCCGACTCCCGCGCCAACCTCACCGCGTACGCCGAAGGCGTCAACGCCTATCTGGCCACGCATTCCCCCAAGGCGATCAGCCTGGAGTACTCGCTGCTCAGCCTGCAGAACTCCGGCTACGAGATCGAGAAGTGGGATCCGATCGACTCGCTCGCCTGGCTGAAGGCGATGGCCTGGGATCTGCGCGGCAACATGGAGACCGAGATCCGGCGGGCCGCCCTGCTCGCCGAGGGGTTGAGCGTCGAGCAGATCGAACAGCTCTATCCGGCGTACCCCTATGACCGCAATGTCCCCATCGTGCCCGGCGGCGAGACGACCGGCACGCCCCCCGCGCAGCCGGCGGTGAAGCCGACGAGCGCGCAGGGCGACCTGCTCCGCGGGCTGGCCGACGGCCTGGACCGGATGCCGCAGCTGATGGGCGACGGCGGGCCGGGCATCGGCTCGAACTCGTGGGTCATCAGCGGCGATCTCACCGCGACCGGCAAGCCGATCCTCGCCAACGACCCGCACCTGAGCCCGTCGCAGCCGGGGATCTGGTACCAGATCGGCCTGCACTGCGCGTGCGGTACGCAGTCCCAGGACGTCGCCGGGTTCAGCTTCTCCGGCGTGCCCGGCGTCGTGATCGGGCACAACGCCCGGATCGCGTGGGGCTTCACCAACCTCGACCCGGACGTCACCGACCTCTACTACGAGAAGGTCACCGGCGACCAGTACGAGGTGGACGGTCAGCTCAAGCCGCTGACCACCCGTCAAGAGGTGTTGCGGATCGCCGGTGGCGGGCAGAAGACGATCACCGTCCGGTCCACCGGCCACGGCCCGTTGCTCTCCGACGCCAGTGAGGATCTCCAGAAGCTCAGCAAGGACGGGTACGCAGTCGCCCTGCGCTGGACCGCGCTGGACCCGGGCCGGACCGCCGACGCGTTGTTCGCCCTGAACAAGGCCGGGAACTGGACCGAGTTCCGGGCGGCCGCCGCCCTGTTCGAGGTGCCCGCGCAGAACATGATCTACGCCGACGTGGACGGCAACATCGGTTACCAGTCGCCGGGCCGCATCCCCGTACGCGGCAAGGGCGACGGCCGCTGGCCCGCGCCGGGCTGGGACTCGGCGTACGACTGGACGGGGTTCCTGCCGTTCGCCGAGCTGCCGACCGTCCTCAACCCGAAGCAGGGGTACGTCGCGACCGCGAACCAGGCCGTCATCGCGCCGACCTACCAGCACTTTCTCACCAGCGACTGGAGCTACGGCTACCGGTCGCAGCGGATCAACGACATGATCACCGCGACGGCCAAGGCCGGGAAGATCACCCTCGACGACGTCCAGAAGATGCAGTTCGACAACCGCAACGGGTTCGCCCCGACCCTGGTTCCGTGGCTGGCCCGGACGGCGCCGGACGCGGCGAAGCAGGCGGTGCGGCTGCTCGACGGCTGGGACTACCAGCAGGGCGAGGACTCGGCCGCGGCGGCGTACTACAACGCCGTCTGGCGGAATCTCCTCAAGGCGGTCTTCGACGAACTCGGCGAGGACTACTTCCCGGACGGCGGCGACCGGTGGTTCGAGGTGGTCCGGAACCTTCTCGATCGCCCGGAAGACGCCTGGTGGGACGTCAAGTCGACGGCCGAGCACGAGACCCGGGAGCAGATCCTCGCCCGCGCGCAGGCGGACGCGGTCGCCGAGCTGACGAAGGACCAGGGCAAGGCTCCGGAGAAGTGGCGCTGGGGCGCGATGCACACGCTCACCGCGACCCACGCGACCTTCGGCACCAGCGGCATCGGCCCGATCGAGTGGCTGTTCAACCACGAGAAGACCGGCGTCAGCGGCGGCGACTCGATCGTCAACGCCACCGGATGGAGCGCGGGCGAGGGCTACGAGGTCGACGCCGTGCCGTCGATGCGAATGATCGTCAACTTGTCCAACCTGGACGACTCGCGGTGGATTCAGCTGACCGGCAACTCCGGGCACGCCTTCGCCGACACCTACGACGACCAGTACGAGCTGTGGCGTACCGGGCAGACGCTGCCGTTCCGCTTCGCGCGGGCGTCCATCGACGACGCCACGGAGCACACGCTGACCCTGACCCCGTGACGCCGAGCCCCACAAGATCGCCGGAAGGGATAAGCTGACGCCGTGGCGCTCTATGTCGTCGGCGACACCCACGGGCATCATGCCCAGGTCACCGAGGCTCTTCGCGAGGCCGGCCTGCTCGACGCGGGCGGCTCGTGGGCGGGCGGCGACGCCCGGCTGTGGTTCCTGGGCGATCTGACCGACCGCGGCCCGGACGGGATCGGCGTCATCGATCTGATCATGGCGCTCCAACCGCAGGCCGCCGCGGCCGGTGGCGAGGTGGGCTGCGTCCTGGGCAACCACGATCTGCTCATCTACGGATCGCGCTACATCCCGGACGCCCCCATCACGCCCGAGCGCACGATCATCCAGTCGTGGGCGCTCAACGGCGGCCAGGGCACCGACCTCGACGGTCTCACCGACGCCCACCTGGCCTGGCTGGCCGCGCTGCCGGCGGTCGCCCTCGTCGACGACAACCTGCTGATCCACGCGGACACGACGGCATACCTCGAGTTCGGGGACAGCATCGCCGAGATCAACGCGGCGGTCGGGCGGATGATGGCCGACCGTGATCCGGCGACCTTCGGCCCGCAAATGCGGCTGATCTTCCGGCGCTTCGAGTTCCTGGACCCGGCCACCGGTCCCGACCGCGCCCGCCACCTGCTCGCGCGGCTCGGCGGGCGGCGGATCGTCCACGGCCACTCGACCATTCCCGAGACCTTCTCGGTCCCGCCGGCCGAAGTGGACTCCCCCGTCGTCTACGCCGACGGGCTCGTGATGTCGGTCGACACCGGGATCGCGCTCGGGGCGCGGTGCGTACCGTTCGAGCTGAGCGCCGTCCCGGCCTAGTTCTCGAAGAACAGCCGCTCGACCACGGCGCGCGCACGCCGCGTGGCCCGCAGATACTCCTCCAGCACCAGGGTCGGCTCGCCCTCGTGCCCCAGGACCTGCGCGATGCCCTCCAGCTCCGGGCCGTGCCGCGGCAGCTGGTCGGCGGCCCGCCCCCGGACCAGGGTCAGCGCGTTGCGTACCCGGGCCGCGAGGCTCCAGGCCGTCCGCAGGATCTCCGCGTCGGCGGCGGACGCCAGGCCCGCGCCGGTCGCCACGGCGAGCGCCGTCAAGGTCCGCGTCGTCTTCAGCTCTGCCAGCTCGTACGCGTGACGCAGTTGCCAGAGCTGCACGGTCCATTCGACATCCGCGATGCCACCGCGCCCCAGTTTGGTGTGGGTGAGCGGGTCGGCCGCACGGGGAAGCCGTTCGTTCTCGACCCGGGCCTTGATCCGCCGGATCTCGACGATCTGCTCCCGGGTCAGCCCGCCGTCGGGATAGCGGATCGGCTCGATCAGCTCCACGAACCGGGCGGCCAGCGTCTCCGAGCCCGCGACCGGGCGCGCTCGAAGCAGCGCCTGCGCCTCCCAGATCGCGCTCCACTTCGCGTAATACCGCTGGTACGCCGTGAACGACCGGACCAACGGCCCCTGCCGACCCTCGGGGCGCAGGTCGGCGTCCACCCCGAGCGGCGGATCCTGCGCCGGCGCGGCCAGCAGCGTACGCAGATTCTCCGCGACGGCCAGCGCGATCCCCTGCGCCTCGTCGTCCCGTAGGCTGCCTGGGACACCGCCGGGTTCATAGACGAACAGAACGTCGGCGTCGGACGGATAACTCATCTCGTATCCGCCGAGGCGGCCCATGCCGATGATCGCGAACTCGAAGTCGTCCGGTGCTCCGGCGGCGGTCCGGGCCACTTCGAGGGCGGCGGCCAGCGTCGCGTCGGTGACGTCGGAGAGTGCCTGCCCGGTCGCCAACTCGGTCGGCCGGAGGAACAGGTCGGCGCAGGCGGTGCGGAACAGCTCGCGACGGCGTACGGCGCGGACGGCCCGAATCGCCTCCGGGGGCACCCGGTAGCGGCCGGCGGCCGAGGACATCGCCTCGATCAGGGCCGGCCGTTCGCGGGGAGCCAATTCGGCGTCCGAGGCCATCAGGCGGAGTGCTTCGGGATCGCGGGCGAGCAGGTCGACGGCGTACCGCGAGGTGCCGAGCAACCGCGCCAGGCGCAGCGCCACCGGTCCCTCGTCCCGCAGCAGCCGCAGATACCACGGCGTCGCGCCCAGCTTCTCCGACACCTGCCGGTACGCCAACAGCCCGGCGTCGGGGTCAGGCGCGTCGGCCAGCTCCTCGAGCAGCACCGGGAGCAGGGTGCGCTGGATCGCCGCCGTGCGGGACACTCCTCCGCTCAACGCCTCGATGTGCCGCAGCGCGCCGGCCGGATCGGCGTATCCCAGCAGTTCCAGTCGCTGCCGGGCCTGCGTGGGCTGCAACGACAGGCCGTCCGCGGGCACCTGGGCGACCGCGGCGAGCAGCGGCCGGAAGAACAACTTCGCGTGCAGACGCCGGACCTCGGCCGCGTGCGCCACCCAGTCCGCCCGGAACATCTCCTCCGCTGTCCGGGTGCCGCTTCCGGCGTACCCCATGGAGTGCGCGAGCCAGCGGAGGGCCGCGGACCCGGTGCCGCCGTCATTGGCCGGGACGGTGTGCGTGCGCCGCAGTTTCTGCAGCTGGAGCCGGTGTTCCACCTCCCGCAGGAACCGGTACGCCAGCACGAGCGCCTCGCCGTCGTGCCGGCCGACGTAGCCGCCGGCGACGAGCGAGCGCAGCGCGATGAGCGTGTTGGGTGAGCGCAGCGTCTCGTCGGCGCGGCCGTGCACCAGCTGGAGGAGCTGGACGGCGAACTCGATGTCCCGCAGGCCGCCCGGCCCACGTTTGATCTCGCGGTCGATCTCGCTGCGCGGGATCTGCTCGACGATGCGACGGCGCATCTTGCGGACGTCCTCGACCGCCTCGGGGCGTTCGGCGGCGTGCCAGATGAGCGGCTGCAACGAGACCAGCCATGAGCGGCCGAGCGCGACTTCACCGGCGACCGCGCGGGCCTTGAGCAGCGCCTGGAATTCCCACGTCCGCGCCCAGCGCTGGTAGTACGCGAGGTGGCTGGCCAGGGTCCGCACCAGCGGCCCTCGCCCACCCTCGGGCCGCAGTGCCGCGTCGACCGGCCAGGCGACCTGGCCGCAGATCTCCATCAGCCCGGCCGCGATGGTGGTGGCGGCCGGAAGATCCTCGTCCTCCGCCGCGACGAAAATGACGTCCACATCGGACACATAGTTGAGTTCCGTGCCGCCGCACTTGCCCATGGCGATGACGGCCAGCCGGGGATGCCCGGTGACCCGGGCCGACGCCAGCCGGTACGCCACCCGCAAGGTAGCGTCGGCGAGCGCGGTCAGCTCGGCCATCGTCTGCTCGACGTCGACGTGGTCGGCCAGATCCGCCGCGGCGACGCGCAACAGCCCCCGCCGGTACGCCAACCGCAGCGCCGGGACGTCGGCGATCCCGGCGTGCACCTCGTAGCGGGCGGGCATCGTGTGCCGCAGGCACCGCCATTCGCCCGGCTGCGCCGCGAGGTGGTCGCCGAGCGCCTCGGCCGCGCCCAGCACCGTGATCAGCCGATCCCGCAGGTCGTGATCGGCGCCCACGGCTTCGACGACGGCCGGGTCCCGCTCGTGCAGCCGGGCCAGCTGGCGCAGCGCCAGATCGGGATCGGCGACGCGGCCGAGCTGGTCGAGGATGAGCGCCGCCTCCTCGTCGTACGGCCGCTGCTCGTCGGCGACCCACAGGTTCATGCCGAGCGGGCCGAGCAACCGCGCCGGATCAGGCCGGCCGGGAACCGCGGTGAAGCCGTACCGCGCGAGCCGCCCGATCCCCGGAGCCGGGCTGCCGGGGAGGGCTTGACCGAGCCGCCGGGACTGCATTCGGCTCAGCCGAGCAGCGGAAGCGTCGCGCGGGCGCTCACCGGCGGTTCGAGCCGGCCCAACGCGAGATCGGCGAACCGGCGGGCGAACGGCTGCCAGACCTCGAAGAGGTCGTCCATCAGCCCGTCCACCCGTTCGATCAGCTCATCGGGATCGATGCCCTGTTCGACCAGGCTCGCCCGGTTCGGCGCGATCCAGCTCGCGTACTGGTCGGTGTCGCACTCGAAGTGGAACTGGGTGCCCCAGGCGAGGTCGCCGAGGCGGAACGCCTGATGGGGATAGCGGCTCGAGGTCGCCAGCAGGGTCGCGCCCAGCGGCAGTTCGGTGATCTCGTCGTAGTGGTACTGCAGGACGTCCGGCACGAACGGCACCGGCGCCCACAGCGGGTCCCGCTCGGCGGCGTCCCGCCGGGCGACCAGACCCGGGCCGATCTCCGGTCCGGCGGCGGACCGCTCGACGGTCCCGCCGTGCGCCTGGGCGAGCAGCTGGCCGCCGAGGCAGATCGCCAACGTCGGTACGCGATGCCGCACCGCCTTGCGCAGCAGCGCCTCCAACTGAGGGAACCACGGCGCGGTGTCGCCCTCCGGGTAGGCGTCCTGCGAGCCGCCGAGCACCACGACAGCGGAATGCTCGGCCAGCTCCTCCGGCAACGGATCACCGGCGTGGACACGGCGTACGTCGAGGGCCAGGCCGGCCTCGGTCAGCCAGTCGCCCAGTCGGCGGGCGTCGTCGGTCGGGTCGTTCTCGATCACCAGGGCGGCACTCACGCCGCCCAGTCTAGTGAGTGCCTCCGGCGTGATCATCGCGTCAGCCATGTCGTTTGATCGGACATTCCGACTCGTGAAACAGCATGGGTGACGCAATGATCACGCGCGCGGGTCACGCGGGGAGGTTATGCGCGCGTGGGGAGGACGAGGGTGGCGATGATCATGCGGTGGTCGCTGCCTCGGATGGTGAACGCGGCGAAGGAGCGTACGCCGATCCGCCGGTCGGCCAGCACGTGGTCGATGGTCACCGGCGGCACGGGGTCGCCGTTGTACGGTCCCCAGGTCCCCACCAGCCCCTTGCCGACCACCGAGGCGGCGTCCCGGTAACCGCTGTCGATCAGGTCGCGCAGCAGCCCGTGGTCGAGGGTCGAGTTGAAGTCGCCCATCAGCACCCGCAGCGGCCCGTCCGGCGTCGCGGGCGGCTCCTTGCGCAGGTTCGATCGCCAGGCCGGGGTGACGTCGGCGTTGTAGGGCGAGGCCGGATGCGCCGATTCCAGCACCACCGGCACGCCGTCGACCGTGATCACCGCATGGACCTGCTGGAACCAGCCGAAGGCCATCAGGTGCGAGCCGCCGTCGGTCAGCGGCCGCCGCGAGAAGACCGCTGATCCCTCGGCCAGGCTCGCGGGCGCCACGAACCGCTGCGGCAGCACCTCGCCCAGCCCCGCGGCGTCGGCTGCCGCGAGCCACTCCGGCGTCATCTCCTGCACCGCCAGCACGTCCACCTGCTCCTCGCGCACCCTCCGGAGGATCTCGGCCGGGTCGGCCCCGCCGATCAGCAGGTTCGCGCTCGCCACGCGCAGGGTCGGCCCGGTCGCCCCGGCCAGCGGGTCCCGGTCGGTCATCGCCCGCGGCAGGACACAAGCCGCGAGCACGAGGGCGCTCACGGCGGCGACCGCGGCTTCCGGCCACTTCTTCCGCCAGGCCAGCAGGGGTACGCCCAGCGCAGCGACCAGCACGGCATAGGGCGTGAAGGCGACCACCTGGACCGCCGGGTACCACGCGTCGAGCCCGAACAGCCGGATCGCGGCCCAGGCGGCGACCCCCACGGCGAAGGCCCAGCTCGCGACGATGCCCGCGTTACGCATGGGCGGCCCAGGTGGCGTGCATCTGGGCGTACCGGCCGTCGAGGGCCAGCAGCTCGGTGTGCGAGCCGCTCTCCAGGATCCCGTGCTCGTCGACGACCACGATCCGGTCGGCTCGCATGGCGGTGCTGAGCCGGTGCGCGATCAGCAGCGCGGTCCGGCCGTCCAGCAGCCGGTCGAGCGCCCGCTCCACGCGCAGCTCCGATTGCAGGTCCAAATTGGACGTAGCCTCGTCCAGCACCACCACCCGGGGTTCGGCGAGGAACGCCCGCGCCAGGGCCAGCAACTGCCGCTGCCCGGACGAGACGCTCTGGCCGCGCTCGTGCAGCCGGGCGTCCAGCCCGTCCGGCGTACGCTCGACGAGGTCGCGCAGGCCGACGGCGTCGACGGCGGCCCAGATCTCAGCCTCGGACGCGTCGGGCCGGGCGAAGGCGATGTTCTCCCGGATCGTCCCGGCGAACAGGAACGGTTCCTGGGGCACGACGCCGATCTGCCGCCGCAGTGAGGAGACGGTGACGTCGCGCAGGTCGTGCCCGTCGATGAGGATCCGCCCGGTGTCCGGGTCGTAGAACCGGGTGACCAGCTTGGCCAGGGTCGACTTGCCCGCACCGGTCGGCCCCACACAGGCGACCGTCTCGCCGGGCGCGATCACGAGGTCGACATCCCGAAGCACCGGCCGGCCCGGCAGGTAGCCGAAGGTGACCTGGTCGAACCGGATCTCCCCCTGCACCGGCGGCAGTGCCACGGCGTCCGGCCGCTCGGCCACCGTGGGCTGGGCGGCCAGCAGGTCGCGCAGCTTCACCACGGCCGCCCGGCCCTGCTGATAGCTCGTGTAGAGCTGCACGAGCTGCTGCACAGGGGCGAAGAAGGCGTTCAGATAGAGGACGAAGGCGGTCAGCTCACCGACGCTGATCTCGTTGCGGAGCACCCGCTCGCCGCCGATGAGCAGGAGCGCGGCCATGCCGAGCAGCCCGATGACGGAGGTGCCGGGGCCGTAGACGGCGTTGATGTGGCCGGTGAAGTTGTTGGCGTCCCGGTACTTCCCGACCACTTCCTCGTGGTCGGCGACGTTGCGGTCCTGCCGGTGGTACGCCGTGACGACCCGGACGCCGTAGATGCTCTCCGAGAGGTCGGAGTACATCGCGGCGATGGCGTCACGCTGGCGGCGGTACCCGTGGTCGGCGGCGTGCCGGAACCACAGCGAGGCGGCCGTCAGCAGCGGCACGACCAGCAATAACGTGATCAGGGCGAGCTCGACGTCGTAGGAGAACAGCACGACGGTGACCACGACCATGGTCAGCCCCTGGATGACGAACTGGGCCAACCCGTCGGAGAGCAGGTTCTGCAGCGCCTCCACATCGGAGGTCATCCGGGTGAGGATCACGCCGGCCTTCTCGGTCGTGAAGAAGTCCAGCGACAGTCGCTGCAACTGCGCGAAGACGCGTACGCGCAGATCGCGGACGGCGTCGGCGGCCAACCGGCCGGTCTGCCGCATCCGGGCCACCGAGGCCGCCCAGGAGAGCACCACCGAGGCGATGAAGGCGCCCGCCGCGACCAACAGCGTCCGCAGATCGCCCCGCATGATGCCGTGGTCGATCCCGACCTGCACGAGCAGCGGACCGGCCTGCAGCAGCACCGTCTCGCCGAGCAGCATCACACAGGCGAGCCCGAACAGCCGCCACCGGCCGAAGAGCAGGCCGGACAGGGTGAGCCGCCGTTCGCCGGGCACCGCCTGCCGGAACTCGACCGGCTCGGCCGGCTCCGGCCGCCGGCTCTCGATCGCCTCCAGCCGGTCGACCCCGGCCTGGAGTTCGGGCGGGATGCCCGCGAACGCCAAGCCCTCGGGCGACTTGTTGAGGCCGCCGCGACCTGGTCCGCCCAGCCGTCCGCCGCCGCCGGCGCCCGGCCCGCCGAAGCCACCGCCGAACATCGTCATGCCGTCACCGCCCCTTCCTCGGTGTCCACTGGTTCGCCCGCCGGTTTCTCGTAGCTCGCCAGCACCGCGGCGTACCGAGGGTCGTCGAGCAGCTCCCGATGGGTGCCGTCGGCGACGATCCGGCCGTCCTCGACAAGCAGTACGCGATCGGCGAGCCCAATAGTGGAGAGGCGATGCGCGACGATCAAGGTTGTCCGCCCGACCATCAAATCTCGCAACGCGGTGTGAATCCGCTGCTCGACCGAGACGTCCACGGCGCTCGTGGCGTCGTCGAGCACCAGTACGGGCGGGTTCATGAGCAGTGCCCGGGCGATGGCGACGCGTTGCCGCTGGCCGCCGGAGAGCGTGTAGCCGCGTTCGCCGACCACGGTCGCGTACGCCTCCGGCAGCTGTTCGATGAACTCGTCCGCCCCGGCCGCCCGCGCGGCGGCGATCACGTCTTCGTCGGCGGCGTCGGGACGGCCGAACGCGATATTGTCCCGGATCGTCGCCGAGAACAGGAACGGCTCCTCCGGCACGATGCCGACCTGGCGACGCAGCTCGGCCAGGGAGTACTCGCGGACGTCCCGGCCGTCGATCAGCACCGTGCCGGAGGCGGCGTCGTAATAGCGGGCCAGCAGGCGGCCCAGAGTCGACTTGCCCGAACCGGTCCGGCCCACGAGCGCCACGGTCTCGCCCGGCGCGACCCGCAGATTCAGGTCCTCCACCGCGACCGTGCCGTCGGCGTACGCGAAGCCGACCCCCCGGAACTCCAGCTCCCCGCGCAGCCGAGCCTCGACCGGGCGGTCCGCCTCGACGATCTCCGACTCGGTGTCGAGGATCTCGTAGATGCGCTGCGCCGACGCCGCGGCCCGCTGACCGAGCATGATCATCATGCCGAGCATGCGGAACGGCGGCTGCAGCATCAAGACGTAGGAGTTGAACGCGACGATCGTGCCGATCGTGGTCTGCCCGTCGATGACCATCCAGCCGCCGACCAGCAGCACGAGGGCGAGCCCGAGCCGGGGCAGGCTCTCCAGGGTCGGCGCCCATCGGCTGCGGATGAGCGCGTCGCGCCGGTACGCCCACCGCACCCGATCGGCGGCGTCGGCGAGCGCCTGCACCTGCCGGGGTTCGGCCGCGAACGCCTTCACCACGCGTACCCCTTGGGTGTTCTCGTCCACGATCGTCGCGACGCGGGCCAGGCGGGCCTGGATGAGCCAGGACACCGGGAAGATGGCCTTGCGCATCCAGACGCCGAGCAGCGCGATGAGCGGCATGGTCGCCATCGCGACCACCGCGAGCAGCGGGTTGATCGACAGCATCAGGCCGAAGGCGACCAGCGCGATGGCGCACTGGACGAGGATCGACGGGCCGAAGGCGAGGTACATCTGGACCGCGCGGACGTCGGAGGCGGCCCGCGACATCAGCTCACCGGACTGCACCCGGTCGTAGAAGCCGTAGGGCAGGCGGACGAGGTGCGAATAGATGAGTGTACGCAGGTCGTACTCGATCTCGTACGCCGTGCGCAGCAGATACTTCCGCGCCCCGAAGTTCAGGACGCCCTGCGCGACGGCCAACGCAGCGACAAGCCAGACATAGGTGGTCAGATCAGATGTACGCGCGACCAGCGCGTCGTCGATCCCCCGCCGCAGCACATCCGGAATCTGCACCTGAACCAGCAGGCCGACCAACGACAGGCCGAGTGAGGTGAACAGCATCCCGCGATGGGCGCGCACCAGCGGGAGCGCCCGCCGTAACCAGGACTTGCTCTTGTCGGGGTCGATCCGGGGGCTCATACTCCTTTCCTATACTAACGACCCCCTGGCGCGCACACCCGTTACGGGCGTCCTACGGGTTGGACGTGCAGCGTGCCCGCGTCGGCGTCCAGCACCGCCGGCACTCCCACGCCGATCGCGACGTGCTGGTCGCCGTGCCCGATCGGCAGGCCGCCCAGCAGCGGTACGCCCAGCGGAGCGAGCCGCTCCTCCAGCACCTCCTCGGCGGCCGGGCCGCCTTCGGCGTCGCACTCGGTGAACTGTCCGATCGCGACACCCGCCAGCCCCGTCAGCGCCCCCGACCGCAGCAGCTGCGTCAGCATCCGATCGATCCGGTAAGGCTGCTCGTTGACGTCCTCGACCAGCAGGATCGCCCCGGTCAGGTCGGGCATGTGCGCCGTGCCGACGCTGCTGGCCAGCATCGCGAGGTTGCCGCCGATCAGGACGCCCTCGGCCCGCCCCGCACTGCGTACGCGGAACGTGCTCTCCGCCTCGTCGGCCTTGACCGTCACCGGGGCGGACGACATGAGGACGGTCTTGGCTCCCAACGCCGTCGGCGACTGCGCGCCCTTGTCGAGCTGTGCGGCCACCGGGCCGTGGACGGTCGCCAGCCGGGCGCCCTGCCACAGCGCCAGGTGCAACGCGGTGATGTCGGAGAAGCCCATGACCAGCTTGGGATCGGCACGGACGGCGTCGAGGTCGAGTCCGTCGACGATGCGCTGCATGCCGTAGCCGCCCCGGAGGCAGAGCACGGCGCGCACCTCGGGATCGGCGAACGCGTCGTTGAGATCGGCCAACCGCTGCTCGTCCGTGCCGGCGAGGTACCCGGTGCGGGCCAGGGCGTGCCGGCCCAGCCGGGTCCGCAGCTCCCATCCGGTCAGCACGCCGACCGCGGCGTCGGCGCGGACGGACCGGACCGGTCCGGACGGCGAGACCAGGGCCACCAGATCACCGGCGACGAGGGCGGCCGGACGGACGGGTTCGATCATGTCGGCAGCTTATCCTTGCCGCGCCGGTCCTTGGCACGTTCATGCTGCGCATCGCACCACCCGGGGCACGACGGCGGTCCGTCTAGGATCCTTCTCGTGGCCGCTGTCTGCGTTTTCTGCTCCGGCAAGTCCGACGCCCCCGAGTCCTTCTTCGAGCTGGCCCGCGAGACCGGCCGCGGGCTCGCTCAGGAGGGCCATTCGCTGATCTACGGCGGCGGCGGGCTCGGCATGATGGGCGAACTGGCCAAAGCCGCCCACGCGGCGGGCGTATCGGTGACCGGGGTGATGCCGGAGGGATTGGTCGCCCTCGAACGGGCGAGTAAGGAGGTCGACGAGCTGATCGTCTCGCCGGACCTCGCCGCCCGGAAAGCCATCATGATCACCAAGGCCGACGCCTTCCTGATCCTGCCCGGCGGCCTCGGCACCCTGGACGAACTGTTCGAGGTGTGGACGACCGGCCCGCAGCTCCGGCTGCACGGCAAGCCCATCGTGCTGCTGGACGCCGACGGCTTCTACACGGGCCTGGTCGACTGGCTCGCTTCGCGGGCGCTCATCAGCCCCACGCTCCTCGATGCCGTCACGGTCGCGCCCTCGCTCGACGAGGCCTGGGCGGCGCTGCGATGATCCGCTGGACGTACGCCTTCGTCGACCGTCCCGCCGACCGGTTCGAGTCGGCCGCCGAGTTCTGGACGCGGGCCACCGAGACGACGCTCTCCCCGAGGCGTGGCGAATTCGACGAGTTCGCGACCTTTCTGCCCGCCACCGGCGATGCCTTCCTGAAGCTTCAGGCGGTCGGCGGCCCCGGCGGCGGGCACCTGGACTTCGCCGTCACCGACGTGCGCGCCTTCATCACCAACGCGCTCCAGGCGGGCGCTGCGATGACGGCCGACCACGACGACTGGGCGGTGCTTCGCTCCCCCGCCGGTCACTTCTTCTGCGCCGTGCCGTGGCACGAGGAGCAGACCCGGCCCGCTCCGGCGACCGGGCCGTCGGGCGTACGCGTCCGGGTCGATCAGATGTGCGTCGACGCGCTCCCGGACGGCTTCGAGACCGAGTACGCCTTCTGGGCCGCGGTCACCGGCTTCTCCTCGGAGAACTCGTCGCTCCCGGAGTTCCACCGGGTCGTGCCGCCGGCGGGGCTGCCGATCCGCATCCTCGTGCAGCGGCTCGGCAGCGCCGCCGACCGCCCGGCGATGCACCTGGACCTGGCGTGCTCCGACGTCCCCGCCGCCGTCGCCTGGCACGTCTCGCTGGGCGCGGAGGTCGCCGACGCCCGTCCGCAGTGGACGGTCATGCGCGATCCCGCGGGCGGCGTCTACTGCCTGACCTCCCGTACCCCTTAGCCGCTCAGCCGCGCGGAGCGGCCGGCGACGCCGAGACCTCTCGGGTCGAACGGGTCGAGAAGGCCGCTCCGAGGATAGCGAAGATCACGATCGGGACGGCGATCGCCGCGACGAGGCGGAGGCTCAGGCTTGGACTTGGGCTCTGGCTCAACACGCTGACGATCGCGACCACACTCAGGACATTGCCCCCGATGGCGATCAGCAGTGGCCGACGCAGGTGGCACAACCACGCGGCGAGGTACGCCCCGGCCGCGCAGAACACGACAGCCGCGAACAGAAATGCGACGGCGAAGTCGCCGAGGGCGTCGGCGCTGTTCGTGTAGTTGTTGCTCGTGCCACGGGCGTACCAGTCGCCGAAGAGATAGGCCACGTAACCGCCGGCCACCACGGCGGCTCCGGTCAGCACGCCTCGGACGGCGTCGAGGAGGACGGAGCGATTTCGCATCCCGTCAGTGTCGCGCCTGCGATGCGTTCATGGAGCCCGCCGTGGAGCCGGCTAGCCGCCGGTCGCCGCGATCGTGATCTCGGGATAGCGCGGATCGGCTCGGTCGAGCAGCGGCTCCGGCCGGTGGTTGAGATGCCGGTCGAACATCGCCCGGTTGAGTCGCCG
>JABFYB010000638.1 GCA_013361475.1 Hamadaea sp. | reverse complement strand
GACGCCATCATCCGGCCCGAGGAGCTGCGCCCGCAGATCATCGCGGCCATCGAACGGGGCCTCGCCGCCTGACGTTCAAGATCATTGCGTCGGCCATGCGGTTTCAGCGGACATTTCGCCGCGCGAAACAGCATGGCTGGCGCAATGATCAGGAGACCGGGGGAGGCGCGAGGGGGGTCAGGCGGAGCCGGGGACGATGAGGCCGGACTCGTAGGCCAGGACGACGGCTTGGGTTCGGTCGCGCAGACCCAGTTTGCCGAGCACCCGGCTGACGTGCGTCTTCACCGTCTCCTCGCCGACGACCAGCCGGGCGGCGATCTCCGGGTTCGACAGCCCTTCGGCGATCAGCCGGAGCACCTCCGTCTCCCGGGGAGTCAATGTGGACAGACTGCGGGGCGGGGTGGGGCGGCGTACGCGTAATCGGGCGAACTCGGCGACGAGCCGGCGGGTCACCGCCGGGGCGAGGAGCGCGTCGCCGGCCGCGACGACGCGTACGGCGTCGAACAGCCGCTCGGCGGTCACGTCCTTCAGCAGGAAGCCGCTCGCCCCGGCCTCCAACGCGTCGTAGACGTGTTCGTCCAGGTCGAACGTCGTGAGGATGACGACCCGGGTGTCTCCGCCGTCGGCCAGCACCCGCCGGGTCGCCTCGATGCCGTCGACGACCGGCATACGCACGTCCATCAGCACGATGTCCGGCCGCTGCTCGCGGCACACCCGGACGGCCTGCGCGCCGTCGGCTGCCGCGCCGACCACCGCGAAGTCCGGCTGCGTCGCCAGCAACGCGGCGAACGCGGCCCGCACCACCTCCTGGTCGTCGACGACGACGATGCGCGTGACGCTCACTGATCCCCTTTCGTGATCGGCAGGACCGCCTCCACCACGAATCCCCCGGTGCGGCCCGGTCCGGCGGTCAGCCGCCCACCGGCCATCGCGGCCCGCTCGCGCATCCCGGCCAGGCCGTGTCCCGGCGCGCCCGCGCTGCGTCCCGGCCCGCTGTCGCGTACTCGCACCAGCAACGCGTCCGGCCGATAATGCAGCTCCACGTCCACCGCGGCGCCCGCGGCATGCCGCCGGGCATTCGTCAGCGCCTCTTGCACGATGCGGTACGCCGTGAGCTCGATCCCTTGATCCAACGGGGCGACGGGGCCGGACACGATCAGCCGGGCGCTCCCGGAACCGAGGTCGCGTACCTCGTCCAGCAGGTCGGTCAGGTCCTGCAGGGTCGGCTGCGGCTTTCGCACCGGGCCGGCCGGACCGGCGGTGTCCTCCCGCAGTACGCCGAGCAGCCGTCGCATCTCGGTCAACGCCGTCCGGGCGGTGTCCCCGATCGCCACCAGGCGTTTGGCCCCCTCGGGCGGCATGCCGGGCGTGGTCAGCCGGGCCGCCTCCGCCTGCACGGCGATCATCGAGATGTGGTGCGCCACAACGTCGTGCAACTCCCGGGCGATCCGGGCGCGTTCCCCGCGAGCGATGTGTTCCAGCAGCGAATCCTGGACCGCCTGATTCGCCGCCGCCTGCCGTTGGGCCTCACCCCGCGCCCGGTACGCCGCTCCCCCGGCGGCGGTCAGCGCGGTCACCGCGAAGAGGACGACGGCGAGCGTACGCCCACCGGGCTGGTCGGCGGCGAACGGCGCGACGGCGTACGCCGCGAACGGCAGGACCAGCACCAGACCGGTCCACGGCTTTCGGCGTATCCCTGTGGTCGCATAGAGAACGATGAGCGCCAGCAGTCCGGCGGCGGGCGGGAAGACGCCCAGGAACAGCCCGAGCAGGCACGCGGACGCCGACAGGGCGGCCGCCGTGCCGGGCCAGACCCGCACCAGCGCGAGTGGCGCGGCCATGCCGAGAGTGGCGAGCGCGCCGAAGCTCGCGACCTCGGGATGAGACGCGGTACGCACGGCGCCCTCGGCGACCGCGGCGGTGCCCAGGATCGCGGCGCCGATCGCCGGCCAGCCCGCCGCCACGTTCCCCGTCCACCTCACGGCAGCCATTCTTACCTGCGGCTGCGCCTGCTGTCGTCCTCCTGAGCGGGGGTGCGGCCGTCCCCTACGCGAGGGACTCGGGTGCGGCAAGACCACGACCGAGCGTGACGCCCCCGGCGGGACGTGCGGCCTAGCGTGCTCGGCATGGAAACTTCCATCGAAGTACGCGACCTGCGCAAGCGCTATCGCGGCGCGGTCGCGGTCGACGGGCTGTCGTTCACCGTGCGGGCCGGCGAGGTGACCGGCTTCATCGGTCCCAACGGGGCGGGCAAGTCCACGACGATGCGGCTGATCCTCGGACTGGACGCCGCGGACGGCGGAACCGCGCTGGTCGGCGGGGCCGATTACCGGACGCTTCGTGCTCCGCTGACCCATGTCGGGGCGCTGCTCGATCCCGGCGCGGTGCACCCGGGCCGGCGCGGCCGCGACCATCTGCTCTGGATGGCGCACAGCAACGGCATCTCCCGCCGACGGGTCGACGAGGTGCTGGACCAGGTCGGCCTCACGTCGGCCGCCAAACGGCGGGCCGGCACCTACTCACTGGGCATGCAGCAGCGGCTCGGCATCGCCGCCGCGCTGCTCGGCGATCCGCCGGTGCTGCTGCTGGACGAGCCGGTCAACGGGCTGGACCCGGACGGCATCGTCTGGATCCGCGAGCTGCTGCGCTCGCTGGCCGCCGAGGGTCGCGTCGTGCTCGTCTCCAGCCACCTCATGAGCGAGCTGGAGGACACCGCCGACCACCTGGTCATCATCGGCCGGGGGAAGCTGGTCGCCGACACGAGTGTCGCCAAGCTGCTCGCCGCCGCCTCCAAAGACCGCGTCGAGGTACGCACCGCGCAGCGTACGGAGGCCATGACGGTGCTGGCCAACGCCGGGGCGACCGTGTCGGTCACCGGCTCGGACACCGTCATCGTCGAGGGTCTCGCGGCCGACGGGATCGGCGGGCTGCTCGCCGACAACGGAGTCGCGTTCAGCGAGCTGCGGCGGCACCGCGCCTCGCTGGAGGAGGCGTACATGGAGCTGACGCGCTCCTCGGTGGAGTTCACCCCCACCTCAGCCGCCGCTCTGTCCGACGGCGGCGCGGTCGAGGGGGCGAGCCGATGAGCGGCTTCGGCGGCCTGATCCGGGCCGAATGGGTCAAACTCCGATCGGTCAACCGCTGGCTGATCACCTTGTTCGGCGCGGCGGTGCTGACGATCGGCCTCAGCCTGCTCGGCGCCAACGGCTCCAACACCGACGTCAACGAGAAGCCGAACTTCGTGGTGGGCCCGCACGGCGAACCGGTCGCCGACGGATTCTCCTACGTCCACCAGCCGGTGACCGGCGACGTGACGCTGACCGTCAAGGTCAGTTCGCTGGCCCCGCAGGACGAACCGGCCGAACGCACCAACCCCGGCGGCGGCAGCACCATGACGAGGCTGGACGATCCGTCGCCGTGGAACGCCGCCTCGGCCGGCATCATGATCAAGGACGGCGCGACCTCCGGCGCCTCCTACGCCGCCGTGTTCGTCAACTCGGCGCACGGCGTACGCCTCCAGTCCGACTTCCGCACCGACATCGCCGGGAAGTCCACGACGGCTCCGCAGTGGCTGCGGCTGACCAGGACCGGGAACGTCGTCTCGGCGTACCAGTCGGCCGACGGCACGTCCTGGGAGAAGGTCGGCGAGGTGACCCCGGCGCACCTGCCGGCCACCGCCGAGGTCGGGTTCTACGTCTCCTCCTCCCCCACCCTCTACGTCTCCCGAGGCGCGGGCGGCTCCTCGGTCGGCGCGCACCTCACCCGGGCGGTCGCGACCTTCGACGACATCGCACTCACCGGCGCGACCACCGGTGACTGGCAGACCGGCGCCGTCCGGCAACCCGGCGATGAAGGCCGGGAGATCAAGGCGGGCGCGCCTGAGACGACGGGATTCAGCGAGTCCGGCGGCGTCTACACCGTCACCGGGGCGGGCCGGATCGGGCCGCAGGACGTCGGCGACGACCCGGTGGAGGCCTCGCTGCTCGGTGTCATCGCGGGCATCATGGCGCTCATCGCCGTCGGCGTCCTCTACGCCACGTCCGAGTATCGCCGCGGCATGATCCGCACGACCTTCGCCGCCGAACCCCGGCGGGGCCGGGTGCTCGCCGCCAAGGCGCTGGTCCTCGGCGGCACGGCGTTCGTGCTCAGCCTCGTGGGAGTGGTCGCGGGATATCTGATCGCCCGCCCGGCGCTGCGGAAGAACGGCTTCGCCCCACCGGCCTTCCCGGACGAGTCCATCACCGACCCGGTCGTGCTGCGCGTACTGCTGTTGTCGGCGGCCTTCATGGCCCTGCTCGCCGTCTTCGCGATGGCCGTCGGTGTCCTGCTGCGGCACAGCGCGGGCGCGATCACGCTGACGATCGTCCTGGTGATCCTGCCGATGATCGTCGGCTCGATCCTGCCCGGCACGCTGCCGCGGCTGCTCATGTACACCACCCTCGCCGGTGGCATGGCGACGCAACGATCCAAGCCGCCGACGCAGACCCTCGCCGAACCGTGGGCGCTCATCGGGCCGTGGGCGGGCATCGGGGTGGTCGCGGCGTACACCGCCGTCGCGTTGGGCCTGGCCTGGTGGGCACTGCGACGGAGGGACGTGTGAGGACCGTGCGCTCCGAGTGGACCAAGCTGCGATCCTTGCCCAGCACCGGCTGGCTGCTGCTCGCCGCGGTGCTCGCGACGGTGGCGCTCGGCTTCGCGGTCACCGGCTCGATCGACGCCGACCACTGCCGGGTGGACTGTCACGAGGATCTGACCCGGATGAGCCTGATGGGCGTACGCCTCGGGCAGGCCGCGGTGGCGATCCTGGCCGTCCTCGCGGTGACCGCCGAGTACGCCACCCGCACGATCCGGCCGACGCTGACGGCGACGCCCGGCCGGTTCCGCGTACTGCTGAGCAAGCTCACGGTCATCACGGGGGTGTCCCTGCTGGCCGGGGCGGCGGGGGTGGCCGGCGCACTGCTGGCCGCCCGCGCCGTCCTGCCGGCCAAGGGGTTCACCCCGGCCAACGGGTACGCCTACCTCTCGCTGGCCGACCACCTGACGCTCCGGGCGTACGCCGGGTCGGTCCTCTACTTGGGACTGGTGGCGCTGCTGAGCGCCGGACTCGGGTTCGTCCTCCGGGACACCGGTGGCGCCATCGCAGCCGTCCTCATGCTGTTCTACGGCTCACCGCTGATCGCCATGTTCGTCACCGACCCGAAGTGGCAGCACCGGATCCACCGGTTCTCCCCGATGGACGCCGGACTGGCGATCACGTCCACCCGGGACTTCGCGGCCACCACCCACATCGGTCCCTGGGCCGGGCTGGGAGTGCTCGCGGCGTACGCCGCCGTCGCGGTGCTCGCCGGCGCGCTCCTGTTCCGCCTGCGCGACGCCTGACGGTGGGTGGGCGGTTCTCCCGTCCACCCACCACCCGTGCACGACCGCCGGCTCACGCGGGAGGGATGTTGTGGTTGATCCGGAACAGCTGGTTCGGGTCGTACTTCGCCTTCAGCTCCCCGAGCCGCCGATAGTTCTCCTCCGTGTACGCCCGCCGCACGCGCTCGGGCGCCGAGTCGTGGTCGAAGAGGAACCCCGGCAGCCTCGCTCCGGTGTCCCACGGGGCCAGGCGGGCCAGGACCTCGTCGGTGATCTGCCGGACGGCGTCGGCCCGGTCCGGCGGAGCCGGCATCCGTGACCACAGGTGGAACGCCGCGCCCTGCGTACTGACGGCGTGCGCGCGCCGGGGAGCCCGGTCCAGGGCTCCGCCCAGGTGACGGATCTCGACACCGGGGAACGGTCCCCCGCTCGCCGACGGGTCGATGAGCGCGACGAGCTCGCGTACGGCGTCGTCGTCGAGGTCACGCAGCAGGGCACTGCGCAGGTGAGCCATGACGGGGTTCTTGGGATCCTGATAGATCTCGGTGATCTCCTCATAAGGAACCACGGCGGTGGTGTCCTTCTCCGGCCCGAGCTCCCGCAACGGCGTCAGCAGTTCCGCTCCCTGTGCCTCCTCGCCGACGTAGACGGCGCGTACCTGGACGAGGGATCGGCCGCGGAGCCCGGCGGGCAACTGTGGCGCGTCAGGGAACCGCAGCAGCGTCACCGACGACGACATCTCCTCCGGCTGTCCACGGGTCCAGGCAAGGTAGGAGCTGAGCACACGGGCGGCGTACGTTGGGTTCTCCCCGGCGAAGGTGAGCTCCCCGCCGTAGACGGTGCGCAACGGGACCAGGTCGATCTCGGCGGCGACGACACAGCCGAAGTTGCTCTTGCCGCCGCGCGCCGCCCAGAACAGGTCCGGCTCCTCCGTCGGCGACGCCGTCCGCAGCACTCCGTCGGCGGTGACGATGTCGAGGGACCGAACGTAGTCGGCGGCGAACCCGAAGGTCCGCGCGGTCAGCGGAAGGCCGCCGCCGGTCAGGTAACCCATGACGCCGACCTGCGGCGACGATCCCATCAGCGGCGCGAGACCGTGCTCGGCCGCAGCGGCCGCCACCTCGCCCCAGCGCAGGCCGGCCCCGATCCGGGCGGTACGCCTACCGGGGTCGATCGTCAGCTCGCGCAGTTCGGCCGTGGCGATGAGAACCGCGTCGTCGGCCGGAACGGACTTGCCGTGCCCGGTCGACTGCACGGCGATCGGGCGTCCGGTGTCCACCGCGAACCGGACCGCGGTGGCGACGTCACCGCCGTCGGCCGGCAGCACGACCACGGCAGGCCGATGCGTGACGGTCAGGAGGAACCCCGAGATCGCGTCGGCGAACCCGTCGTCGCCGGGGTAGAGAACACGCCCGCGAATGTCGTTGTCCAGCATGTCACGTCTCCTGTCAATTTCGTTGGCTCCACCAACGTTGGTGCGGCCAACAATACAGAAGATCGTGGGTCCTGCCAACAGTTTGATAGATTCTCCTGGTGAATCCGGGAGAGGCGACGCCGCGACGGCTCCGAGCGCTGCCGAGCAGGCTGACCAATCAGGCGGCGTTGGCGGCCAACCGGATCGTCGACAAGGCGCTGGCCCAGGTCGGCGTACGCCGGTATCACTATTCGCTGCTAGCCGCGCTCGACGAGACCGGCCCGACAAGTCAGGCCGAACTCGGCCGCCGCACCGGCATCGACCGCAGCGACATGGTCGCGACCGTCAACGACCTCGCCGACCGGGGACTCGTCCAGCGCACCGCCGACCCGGAGGACCGGCGGCGCAACATCGTCTCCGTCACCGCGGCCGGTCGGCGGCAACTCGCCCAGCTCGATGAGCTGCTAGGCGCGGCACAGGACGCGTACTTGGCGCCCTTGTCCGCCGCCGACCGGCGTACGCTGATCGGCCTGCTGACCCGGGTGACCGACTACCACCGGGACAAGCAGGACTGACCCGGCTAACCGCGTACGCGGCCGACGAGCACGGCGGCCGCGTACGCGATCCCGGCGACGGCGGCGAGCCAGGTGAACGGCTCACCGGAGTGTCCCCGGCCGAGTTCGACGAACGCGCCGATCAGCACCGCCACGACGAGCACCGTGCCGGCGGTGGCACTGGCCTTGACGTCGATCGCGGTGATGCGCTCGTCCCGCCGGTCGAACAGATGCCGGACGGTCTCCGACTTGCGCCCGGCGAGCAGCACGATCCCGCCGAAGACCAGCATCAGCAGCAGGAGCAGGACGCCGAGCCCGGGACGGCCGCCGATCCACGCCGACACGAAGTACGCCAACCCGCCGGCGACGCAGACGGCCGGGCCGGCCCAGGACGTGGTGACCCTCTTACTGCTCCTTGACATGGAACATCTCCTCCACTGTGGTCTCGAAGAAGCGGGCCAGCGCGATCGCCAGCGGCAACGACGGCGTGTAGCGCCCCACTTCGATCGAGTTGACGGTCTGACGGGACACCCCCATGGCGGAGGCGAGTTCGGCTTGCGAGAGCTGCCGCCGCGTACGCAGCTCCCGGACGTCGTTGCCGGTCAGTTCGAGCACAGGAGCCCGCCGATCAGCGATTCCTGGGCGCGCCAGGCGCCTTCGTCGTAGTAGTTCTCGGCCAGCACGACTTGCCGGGAGCCGTCGAGGCTGGTGAACACGTCGGTGACGTAGCCGAAGACGACGCCGTTATGCCCTAGCGCCTCGCCGCACGGCGTCGGAATCTTGAAGATGCCCAGCCCGTACGCGAGCCCGTCGACGTCGGTCGTCGTCAGCATCTGCCGCAGCTGCGGCCGGGGCAGCAAGGCGCCGCCGAGCAGCGCCCGATAGAACCGGGCGAGGTCGGACAGCGTGCTGACCAGCGCACCGGCCGCCCACGCCGCCGAGGGATTCCACTGTGTGATGTCCACCGGGTCGGCTCCCGGCCCGGGGGCGTATCCGTGCATCGCCGGAGCGGGCAGGGTGACCGTGTCCTCCGCCAAAGACGTGCCGCGCAGTCCGAGCGGCTGCGTGATCCGGCGGCGGATCTCGGTCGCCAGCGATCGGCCGGTCACCTTCTCGACGATCATCCCGAGCAGGAGGTAGCCGGTGCTGGAATAGTGCCCGTCCGTGCCGGCCGGGAACTGCGGTGGCCGGTCGGCGACCAGCTGCAGGACGACCGTCGCGACGAAGGTCTTCGTGACGCTGCCGGCGCGGAAGTGATCTCCTGCGTTCGCAGGCCGGCCGGTGGCCGCGTCCGCCACACCGACGGCCGCTGTGCGTACCAGATGATTCTCGCGGACGAGGACCAGCGCGGCCGGCGCTCCGGCGTCGCGGACCGGTTGCAGGGCTTGGGCCAGGTCGTTCGCGGGGTGAGCCGTGGGCTGGACCGCGACCACCGCGGTCAGCACTATCGACAGTAGACCGTGCATGTGTAAAGCGTGCTTGACATGAGCCGTGGTGTCAAGCACGCTTTACATTGGTTATGGATTTTCATCCGTCTCACCTCTAGCGAAACTCCTTTGCAGCGTCGATAGTGAATCGACCGATCCCCCGTGGGATCTGCGTGGGAGGAGACCAATGGCACGGCGCATCCTCACGCTCGCCGCGGCGGGCGTCTTGAGCATCGGCCTGACCGCCACCCCGGCGGTGGCGGCCCAGCCGGTGCAGCACGACGAGCAGATCGAGTACCACCGCATCAGCTCGTACCGGGACTGGGCGCAGGGCACCGCGGACGGCGCGTTCGCGATCCCCGGCTTCCGCACCGGTGTGACCATGGGCGTTCCAGCCGGCACGACCGACTACACCGACCCGCACACCGGCGTCACCGCCGCCTACGAGTACGCGACCTGGACCTCGCCGGTGCACGACATCGGATTCGGCGCGACCGAGGCGGTCGCCTCGTGGAACGCCGTCACCCCGGCCGGCACCTTCATCAAGGTCGAACTGCACGGCACGTACACGAACGGAGAGCAGACGCCCTGGTACACCATGGGCATCTGGGCCTCCGGCGACGGCGACATCCGCCGGACCAGCGTCGACGACCAGGGCGACCCCTACTCGACGATCTGGACCGACACCTTCTCCATCGACGACGCCTCCCGGGGCGTCCTGCTCAGCGACTACCAGCTGCGGCTGACCCTCTACAAGAAGCCGGGTCAGGTGCAGCGCCCGCGGGTCTGGGAGCTGGGCGCGATGGCGAGCAACGTGCCGGACCGGTTCACCGTCCCGCTCAGCGCCGGGCACATCGCCTGGGGCAAGGAGCTGGCGGTGCCGGCGTACTCGCAGAACATCCACAGTGGCGAGTACCCCGAGTACGACGGCGGCGGCGAGGCCTGGTGCTCGCCGACGTCCACCCAGATGGTGGTGAGCTACTACGGCTACACCCCCGACACCTCCTGGGTGAACCCGGACTACGCCGACCCACAGGTCGACGCGGCCGCCCGGGGCGTCTACGACTCGCAGTACGAAGGGGCGGGCAACTGGCCCTTCAACACCGCGTACGCGGCCTCGTTCGTGGGCCTCGACGCGATCGTGACCCGCATGCACTCGCTTGACGAGGTCGAGACCTTCATCAAGCACGGCATCCCGGTGGTGGTGTCGCTGTCCTTCCTCGCCGGCGAGCTGGACGGTTCCAACTACTCCACCTCCGGCCACCTGTTCGTGATCGTCGGCTTCACCGACACCGGTGACGTCGTCGTGAACGACCCGGCGTCGTCCTCCGACGCCGTGGTACGCAACGTCTACCAGCGCGACCAGCTGGAAACGGTCTGGCAGCGCACCAAGCGCGTACGCGCCAACGGCACCGTCGGCAGCGGATCGGGTGGCATCGCCTACCTGATCAAGCCGTGGTGGAAGCCGCTGCCGCAGGTTCCGGGGTCGTCGAACTGGTGACATCCTCGTCGAACTGGTGACATCGGGGCGGGCCGGTCCCCACGGGCCGGCCCGCCCCTGCCGTCGCAGCCCGCCGCTGACGAGATTCAGGACGCGGTGACCCGGGCCTCGGCGCGCTCGTGGAGGACCTGGCCGACCTCGGCGATGTCCTTCGGGCAGGTCCTCGAGGCGAGCCAGTACATGACGCCGGTCGGGATGAAGAAGATCTGGAACAGGGCGAGCCCGGTCGCGTAGTTCCACGGCGGCGGCAGCCCCCGGGACAGGGCGCTGAAGGCCACCCCGACCAGGCTGTTGCCGGTCGCCCGGCCGACGCCGTTGGCCAGGTTGCCGACGCTGTAGACGGTGCCGCGATGCTCGGGCAGGTTCACGTCGGCGATCAGGGCGAACCAGTTGGGCGAGTTCGCCGAGGTCAACGCGAGCGCCGTCAGCGCCATCACGGCGGACACCCCCATGAGCGGCTCGGTGACCAGGCTGCGCAGGACGCTCGCCGTGACGCTGCCCGCCCCGGCGTCCTCCGCGATGTCGACACGCAGCGGCAGGAAGAACAGGATCACGTAGAACGGGATGCCGGCGAGCACGCCGACCGACGCCACGAGCGCCCGTCCACGGGGCGTACGCCGTTGCAGCCGGTCGCCGACGAGCCCGCCGATGATCGACAGTGCCCCGCCGAGCTGGAAGATCGTGGCGAAGATGGTGCCCACGACGATCGCGGTCTCCTGCGGATAGCCCTCGGCCTCCGCCTTCGCCTGCAGCAGCCGGGGCAGCCAGACCAGCGATCCGAAGGTCAGCTGCGCCGTCACGCCTTGCAGCACGAGCCAGATGTTGGTCCGGCGACGCAGGATCTTGGGCAGGTCGGTGTGGCTGATCCGGTAGTCGTACTCGCCACCGGCCTCGAAGACCTCCTTGAGCGCCGGTTCGCTCTCGCCGCGCCGGATGCTCGCCGTCGGCAGGTACGCCGCCGTCGCGACGAGCCCGATCACGGCCAGCAACGTGAACGGCCTACGCCAGTCCGCCGCACCGAGCACGCCACCCATGAGCGTCCCGGCCAGCGTGCCGACGCCTTGGGAGAGCCCGAACAGGCTCATGATCAGTCCCCGGCGGCGGGGCGAGATGAGGTCGCTGACGACCGAGAAGCCCACCGAGCCGACCGCGCCCAAGCCGACCGCCGCCACGAGCTGCCCGGCGAAGAACGCCGGATAGCTCTGCGCCTGCGCGGTGCCGAAGGTGCCCGCGGCCCAGATCGTGGTGCCGGCCATCAGCAGCCAGCGCCGGTTGAAGTGGTCCCCGGCGTACGCCCACCCGACGGCGACCACCGCCGAGACGAGGAACCCGGTCGCCGTCACCACGGCGATCGCCGCCTCCGGTACGCCGAGGCTGGAGCTGATCGGGCTGTACAGCGGCGGCACCAGCCCGGCGGCGACGTTGTCCAGCGAGGCCAGGATCACGAACACCACGACGGTGTAGAGCCGGTGCACACGCTGCATGTCCGCAGATCCTACGGGGGCCGCCACCGCCGCCGGGGTGCGCGGCGGCGGGGCGGGAGTGGCGGGTCAGAAGGCGTACGGGCCGAAGCGGCCCCAGACGACCACGGCCGCGAGCACGAGGAAGATCACGTTGATCGGCAGCGCCTTGGTCTCCTTCCGGCGTGCGTGCACGACGATGGCGCCGACCATGATCAGCCCGAGTCCGAGCGCGGCCAGCGGCACGAACACGGGGGCGATGTCGAGCAGCGCCGGCAGGACCAGCCCGATGCCGGCCAGCAGCTCGAGCGCGCCGATCGCTTTGACCGCGCCGGCCGAGTAGTCCTCCGTCCAGCCGAGGCCCTTGGCGGCCAGCTGCGCCTTCGGCTGCGTGAGCTTCATGAAGCCAGCGCCGAGAAATGCCAGCGCGAGGAGGCCGGCGACGATCCAGAGGACGATGTTCATGGGAATCCGTTCGTTCGATGACTTGAACCTTCAACCGAACCGTAGCGGCAGTTACTTGAAGCGTCAACCTTCGGAAATCGGGCTGCCGGGTACGATCGTGCGCATGGGGACCCCGGCCGAGACGCGCTGGTTGAGCAGCGAGGAGATGGGCAGCTGGCTGGCGCTGAACGCCGTCATGATCAAACTGCCGTTCGCGCTGGACGCCCAGTTGCAGCGAGACGCCGGGCTGAGCCACTTCGAGTACCAGGTGCTCGCCGGGCTGTCCCAGAGCCCCGGCCGCAGCATGCGCATGAGCGACCTGGCCGTCCTCGCCAACGGCTCGCTGTCGCGGCTGTCCCACGTCGTCGGCCGGCTGGAGAAGCGCGGCTGGGCCAAGCGCGAACCCGACCCGGAGGACGGCCGCTTCACCCTGGCGCTGCTCACCGACAAAGGCTGGGACAAGGTCGTGGCGACCGCGCCCGGGCACGTCGCCGCCGTCCGCAAATACGTCTTCGACGCGCTCACCCCGGAGCAGGCACGCCAGCTCGCCGAGATCGGCGCGCGGGTGATCCAGGCCATCGACCCCGGCGACCACTGCCTCGATTTCCAGCGCGGCCCCGCCACCGATGGCTGACCTTCTCGTACGCCGAATCCAGGTGTGTCTCAACGGCGGCCGCCCAGCCTCCGACCATCCGGGTATCCCCGTCACCCCGGCGCAGCTCGCCGTCGCCGCCCAGGATGCCGTCGCCGCCGGGGCCGACGCCGTTCACCTGCATCCGCGGGGCGCCACCGGGCAGGAATCACTCGCGTACGCGGACGTCGCGGCCGCCGTCAGCGCCGTGCGGTCGGCCTGCCCGCAGACGCCGATCGGAGTCACGACCGGACTCTGGATCACCGACGGCGACGCCTCGGCTCGCCTTGGCCTGATCCGGAGCTGGCTGGCGGGCGACCCGGCCGGCCTGCCCGACTACGCCTCGGTGAACCTCTCCGAGCCCGGGTTCGACGACCTCACAGGCCTCCTGCACGAGGCCGGCGTCGCCGTGGAGGCCGGGGTGTGGTCGATCGCCGACGCCGACCGGCTCGCCCGTTCACGGCACGCCCAGGAAGTGCTGCGCATCCTGGTCGAGGTCATCGACCTGCCGGCCGACACCTGCGAGGCGGAGGCCGACGCGATCCTGGCCCGGCTGCGGGCGTACGCACTGCGCCCACCGGTGCTGCTGCACGGCGAGAACGCGTCGGCGTGGCCGTTGATCAGCCGCGCCGGGCGACTCGGGCTGGCCACCCGGATCGGCTTCGAGGACGCGCTCGCCGGGCCGGACGGCGACCCCGTACGCGACAACGCCGACCTGGTACGCACTGCGCTCGCCCTGCTCTCCCGCTGAGCCGATCAGCTCGTAGGGACGAGATCAGGGTTATGGGTCGAATCTTGTCCCAAGATTCGACCCATAACCCTGATCCAGCGCGTACGAACGCTAAGCGAGTGCCGGAGCG
Organism: Hamadaea sp.; assembly: GCA_013361475.1. GTDB lineage: Bacteria > Actinomycetota > Actinomycetes > Mycobacteriales > Micromonosporaceae > Hamadaea. Next base: position 6,665 of record JABFYB010000638.1, on the reverse strand, counting down.
GGGCGGGCGAGCGCCCGAGCCTGCCGCAGGATCAGCCCGGCGAACACTCCGGTGAGCAGGCCGCCGATGCCGTGCAGGCCGAAGACGATCTCCGACGCCGTCCCGCTGCCGCTGTCGCTCATGCCGATGGCGACCTTCGCGACGACCACCTGAAACGCCGTCAGCGCCGGGATCACCGCGGTGAGGCCGATGAGCCGCCCGGGCATCCGGCCGATCGCCGCGACGATCATCATCACGATGGGCCAGAGGAAGATGACGTACCCGAGCGCGTGGTGCCCCCGGTACGCCTCCTCGCCCGGCCGGGTGCTGAAGCCGCCGCTGGCGGCGAAGAAGAACTGGGCCACGACGAGCAGCACGAGGATACCGGCGAGGGCGGCGAAGACTTTGCGCATCAGATGTTCCTGTCACTCGGTGAAGACGTTCTCACCTCATCCGACGACGTAGCACCACGGATTGTGAGGTGGGGAGGCCTGGGTCACATTCCCGCGGGCTATATCGTCGGGATCGCTATGAGCACCCCCGACATCAGCGCCATCGCGGCCGAGCGGCGCCAGCTGATCAACCTGGCGTACCGGATGCTCGGCTCGCTGGCCGACGCCGAGGACGTCGTCCAGGACACCTACGCCCGCTGGTACGCGCTGAGCCGCGAGCAGCAGGACGAAGTGGAGTCACCGGGCGCCTGGCTGACCAAGGTCGCCAGCCGGATCTGCCTCGATCTGCTGGGCTCGGCCCGCGTTCGGCGCGAGCGCTATGTCGGCGAGTGGATCCCGGAGCCGATCCCGGATCAGGCCCCGGCCGATCCCGCCGACCGGGTCACCTTGGACGAGTCGGTCAGCATGGCCTTCCTCGTCGTGCTCGAGTCGATGACCCCGGCGGAGCGGGTGGCCTTCATCCTGCACGACGTCTTCCGGTATCCCTTCACCGAGATCGCCGACATCGTCGGGCGTACGCCCGCGGCCTGCCGCCAGCTCGCCACGGCCGCCCGCCGCCGGCTCGACGCGGCGCAGCCGTCTCCGGCCCCAGCGACGCACCTCGCCGGGGTGGTCCGGAACTTCCAGCTGGCCTGGGCGGCTCAGGACATCGAGGCCCTGGTCGGCCTGCTCGATCCGGACGTCACCGTCGTCGCCGACGGCGGTGGCCGGGTCAACACCGTGGTCCGCCCGGTGCAGGGCGCCGAGCAGGTCGCGCAGTTCGCCCTCTACCTCGCGACGCAGGCGCCCGGCCTGACACTGGACGAGCGGATGGTCAACGGCCAGCCCGGACTGGTCGGCCGGCGCGACGGCGTCATCGTCGCGGTGTTCGCGTTCGAGCTGGCCGGTGATCGGATCCGGCGCATCTGGGCCGTTCGGAACCCGGCGAAGCTGGGCCCCTGGACCGCAGAGGACTGAGCGTCGGCCTGGAACGGCCCGTCAGCCGAAGGTGAACGCGTACGCCCCGGCCCCGGCGTCGTCGAAGGTGATGTCGAAGGTGCGGTCGACGATGTCGCCGGGCTGCCGGATCAGCTGATACAGCCTGGGTTCATCGAGTACGCCATTGCCGTCGGCGTCCACGTCGAGCCCGTGCGCCGGGCCCGGCGCACCGCCGTCGAGGCGTACGCGGAACCGCACCGAGCCGCCGGGAGTCGCCGGAGCCAGCACCAGATGCAGGTCGCGCGCGTGGAACCGGTACGCGATCCGCCCGCCGTCCGCGTCCGACACGACGGCCTGCGGTTGTGCGGTCCATTCGCCGGACAGCGCCCAGGAGTCGAGGCCGAGCTTCGCCGGTGCGGTGTAGCGGTGCCGCCGATCTCGCACCAGCCCGTCCGGCGACACGAAGACCGGCGAAGCGAAGGAGGTGGCTCGCTGATATCCGGTGTAGGTCTCGGCGGTGCGCAGCGTCGGCCAGTCCGCCGGAGCCTCGATCCCCTCGGGATGCACCGCGACCGGGGCCGGGTCGAAGCCGGACGCGCCGCGTTCGAGCAGCAGCGCCTGGATGGCCGACTCCGTCTGCTGGTACTCGCCCTCGCCGAGGTAGTGGCGGCGGATGCGGCCGTCGGCGTCGGCGAGGTAGAGCGCGGGCCAGGCCGAGGTGCCGAAGGCGGTCCAGATCGCGTGGTCGTCGTCGGCGACAACCGGATAGTCGACGCGCAGCGACCGCACCGCCCTGGCGACGTTGGCCGGATCGCGCTCGAACCCGAACTCCGGCGTATGCACACCGACGACGACCAGCCCGTGGTCGGCGTACTTGTGCGCCCAGGCCCGCACGTAGGGCAGCTGCCGCAGCCAGTTGACGCAGGTGTAGGTCCAGAAGTTCACGAGGACGACCTTCCCGCGCAGGTCGGCGGGGGCGGCGAAGGCGGGCAGCAGGCCCTCGACCGGCAACCTCGGCGGGGCGGTACGCAGTCCGTCCGGAACAGTCCACTGTGCAGCCATGACGGTTACCTCCGTACGACGTGATCTCTCTTGCCATCGTCGTCCGGATCGGCCCCGGCCGACCTCGGGGAAACCCCTGGTCGCGCCCTGATGATCTCGCCCGGCCCCGGACTCAGGGGCGGTCGGCGGACCGGTGGCGGCGGGTCTTCTCGGCGTTGCCGCAGGTAGCCATGTCGCACCAGCGACGGCGGCCCGCCTTGGAGCTGTCGAGGAACAGCCAGCCGCAGTGGCGGCCACCGCAGACCCGCAGGCGCGGCGACGGCAGGTTCTCCAAGAGGCGTACCGCCCGCAGGGCGACGTAGTGCTCCGGGTAGGCCAGCCCGGAGGTCTCCGGGGTGACGGTCGGCTCCAATCGACCCGCCAGATCGGTGAGCACGACCGCGGCGGCGGCCGAGCGCCACGAATCGGTCAGGCGCGCGACGGCTTCGGGCGGCGGCGCGCTGCCCTCGCTCAGTGCGGTGAACAGCCCCCACAGTGCTTCCCGGAGCACCTTCGCGTCGGCGAGCGCGCGAGCGGCCCGGCGCGGATGAGCGTGTGCCTCGGCGGCGAGCACGGGCGACGCGGCCGGCGGCAGCTCGGCCAGGCGAGCCCAGGTCAACAGGGTGGCGTAGGAGTCGAGCCAGTCGATCGGCTCGGTGTCGCGCGCGGTCACCGTGTTGACGAAGTCGAGCACGACGTCGCCGGCCACCAGGTCCTGGGACCGGAACTCATGCGCGCGCACCTCCATGTGCCCAGGATACTCGATCATGCAACCGGTAAACAGCGTTTTACTGGTACGCTGACAGCATGATCGAGCTCATCACGGCGCCGTCCAGCCTCGGCCTGCGACCCTTGACACCCGGCCACGAGCCCGGCGCCTGGCGCGCCCCGGAGGCTCTCCTCGCGGCCGGGCTGGCCGACCGTCTCGGGACCGGCCACGTCACCGCGCTCGACCACCCGGACTACGACTTCGAGGCCCAGCCCCTCACCCGGCTACGAAATGGGCACGGGCTGCGGGCGTACTCGATGGTCATCGCGGAAGTAGTGGGCACGGCGCTGGCGGCGGGCCGATTCCCGGTGGTGGTCGGCGGTGATTGCGCGAACCTGCTGGGGTGCCTGGCCGGCGCGCGCCGGGACGGGCGCTGTGGGCTGCTGCACCTCGACGGTCACAACGACTTCTTCCACCCGAACAACTACGACACCGCGGCCCGGCTCGGTTCCGCGGCCGGCATGGACCTGGCGCTGGCGACCGGGCGTGGCGAGCCGCTGCTGACCCATTGGCCGATCGTCGGCACGCCGCTGGTCGCGGACGCCGACGTCGTGCAGCTCGGCGACCGCGAGACCGACGTGCCCGGCGACCAGGCGCACTGGGCGATGGTCCAGGACTCGGCGATCGTCTGCTTCACCGCGCAGCAGATCCTCGGCCAGGGCATCGACGTGACCGTCGAGCGCACGCTCGAGCGGCTCGGCGAGCGCGGCTTGGACCGGGTCTGGCTGCACCTGGACGTCGACATCCTGGACGAGGCCGTCATGCCCGCAGTCGACTCCCCCGGCGCGCCCGGACTCGACTTCGCGCAGCTGACGGAGCTGCTGACGCGGCTGGTCGCCGACGGCCGGGTGATCGGCGCGGACGTCGGCATCTACGACCCGGAGCTGGACCCCGATCGTCTCTACAGTGGACCTATCGCGGAGGCGCTCGGAAACGGATTCGCCGCGCGCCGCTGATCCTCGCCGCGCCTCACCTCGCCCCGTTGATCATGGCGTTAACTGCCGTCTCGCCGGTGTGTCGTGACCGGAAACTCCATGATCAACGCGATGTCACTGAGGGCGGCTGAACTGCAGCCGGCGGAACGATTCGACGAACCCGGCCTTCTCGTAGATGCGTATCGCGCCGGTCGGGTTCTCCCCGTCCACGTTCAGCGCCAACTCCGGTACGCCCGCCGCCCGGGCGGCGTCGATCACCGTCGCCAGCAGCGCGCCGGCCGCTCCTCGGCCCCGCCAGGGCGTACGCGTCGCCACCTGCTCGATCACGACGGTCTTGGCCGGCTCCGGAGTCACTGACGGCACGTAGCACAACGCGAAGGCAACCAGGTCGTCGCCGTCCCAGGCGGCGTACGAAAGGTCGGGGCGGAACCGTTCATCGCGGGGAAAGCGGTCGGCCCACTCCTCGAACGGCGTCGGATGGAACCCGAAGTGCTCGCCGAACCCTTCCTGATGCGCCACCCACAACGCGTGATCGTCGCCGGGTGCGTACGCCGCGATCCGCAGATCGGTCGTCGCGGGAACGGTCGGCAGCGCCACGTCGCGGGTCATCCAGAGGAAGCCGCGTTCCAGGACGAGCCCGAACCGCCGCAGCAACGCCTGCGTCGCCTGGTCGGTGCTGCGGCAGCTCACGATCGGCAGGCCGGTCGGGCCGAACTGGTCGAGCTGCCAGCCCAGCAGATGCCGGCCGATGCCCTGACCCTGGTACTCGGGCAGCACTCCCCCGCCCAGGAAGCTCCGTCCCCCGTCGCCGTTCGGCGCGGCGAACCCCCAGCCGACGAGGTCGCCGTCCACCTCGGCGAGCAGGAACGCCTCCGGCGTGGCGTACGCCGTGAACTCGCGGATCACGTCCTGCTCGGTGGCGGGACGGCCATGACCGGTCGTCTCACGGATCACCGACCGCAGTCTGGCCAGCGCGGCCGCGTCCGCCATGGTCGCCGAGCGGTAGGTCACCGGGATCATGGCCCAACGGTAGTGGCGGTGGCAGACCGCCGCCACGCGATTGAGGCTTTCGCCATCGTCGATACCTGTGGCACGATGGAGCGTCTGTGCAATCGATTTCTCATTTCGTCTGGGGAGGACTCATGCGACCAACCGTTTCGCGCCGTCGCCTGCTGACCGGCGCCGCCGCCACCACCGCCGCGGCGGCTACCGCCGGGCTGCTCGGCTCGCCCGCGCGTGCCGCCGGGCTACCGGTCGGCAACGGCTTCGGCCTGACCGTGCTGGAGAACCAACGCTGGGACGCGCGGCTCGCGTACGTGCGGTTCCAGAGCACCGAGCTGACCAGGAATCCCGGCGTCAACATCCTGCTGCCGGACGGCTACGACGCCCACCCCACCCGCCGCTATCCCGTGCTCTACCTGCTGCACGGCGGCAACACCGACTTCCGGCAGTGGCATCTGGAGCTCGGCGCGGTCGACTCCACGGCCGGCCTCGAGGTCATCGTGGTCATGCCCGACTGCTACAAGATCGGCTGGTACGCGAATCACCTCCGCCCATTGTTCGGCCCGCTGAACTGGAAGAACTTCCACATCCACCAGTTGATCCCGTGGATCGACGCCAACCTGCGGACGACCGGAGGCGCGGCCGGGCGTGCCGTCGCCGGACTGTCGATGGGCGGCTACGGCGCACAGAAGTACGCCGCCGAGTTCCCGGACCGGTTCGCCGCCGTGTCGTCCTACTCGGGCCCGTCGAACAACCTGGCGGCCGACATCGAGAGCTGGATCTTCGTGACCCCGGCCGCCGACGGGCAGTTCCCCGGCGCGGTCTACGGCGTCGTCGGCGAACGGCACGACATCATGACGCTGGAGAATCCGTGGGACCGCGTGGAGAGCTTCCGCGGCAAGCGGATCGCGCTGTACGCCGGGCTGACCGAGGTGACCCCGGACGCCTGGATGAGCGACGTCCAGGAGCGGGTGGTGCACTACCAGAACGCCGCGTTCCATCAGCGGCTGCTGGACGCCGGAATTCCCAACGCCTTCCACGACTACCCCGGTACGCACTCCGGCGAGCACTGGGCGCGCAACTTCCGCGAGGACGTCCCGGGCATCGTCGCGGCCCTGACGCCGGCCGGTTGACAGGCGAAACGCGTTTCTCTAGCGTTTGGCGGGAAATCGAATTCCCGCTCGTAGCAAGCAGCTGGAGGAAGACATGCGGCACGACGGCCTGTGGCATCCCCGCCTGCTGGAAATTCTCACGAGCGCGGGCCACACCGATCTGATCGTCGTGTGCGACGCCGGACTGCCCGCCCCGCCCGGGGTCGAGGTCGTCCACCTCGCGTGGCGGTCCGGCGAACCCGCCTTCCTCCCGGTCCTCCGCCAGGTGCTCGCCGAGTTCGTGGTGGAACACGCGATCGTGGCGGAGGAGCTGTCCGACGCCACGATCGCCGACGGAATCGCCGGTCTCCTTCCGGCGCAACGGATCGGGCGAGTCGGGCACGAGGAGTTCAAGCGGATCACACGTACGGCGCGGGCGATCGTGCGCACCGGCGAGGTGACCCCGTACGCCAACATC
>JABFYB010000831.1 GCA_013361475.1 Hamadaea sp. | reverse complement strand
GATGCGCGGCCAGGCGTTCGGGGTGCTGGGCTCGGGAATGATGACCGCGCAGGGGCTGGGGCCGGCGGTCTTCGGCACGATCGCGCTGGCCACCGGCGCGACCGCGGCCGTTGCGCTGGCGGGCGCGGCCGCCGCAGGCTGCGCAGCGCTCGTCCGCCTCGCCCTCTCCCGTTGATCATGGAGTTAACTGTCGTGTCGACGGTGTGTCGAGGGTGCAAAGTCCATGATCAACGCGAACGGGGTGCGGTGGCGCTCCGGGGATCAAACGGCGGGCGCGGGGGAGGTCGGGAGCGGACCGGTGATGTAGCGCTGGATCGTCGGCCCGATCATCGCCACCAACTCCTCGACCGAGGCGCTCGCGATCGGTTCGAGTTTGATGATGTAGCGCATCATCGCGAGCCCGGCGAGCTGCGTCGCGACCAGCGCCGCCCGGGTCGGCGCCTCGGCCGGGTCGAGGCCCAGCTGCTTGATGACGCGCCGCAGGATTTGGGTGACCAGGAATTCGCGCAGCATCCGCGCGCCCAGTTCGTTGTTCATCCCCGAGCGGATCAGTGCCGCGCCGACGTTGCCGGCGGGCGAGTCCCACACTTTGACGAACATCCGGATCAGGGTCGCGCCCGCGTGCTCGACGCCGTTGCCCGCGATCCCGTCGATGATGGTGCGTGGGTCGATCGGGACCTTCATGGTGTCGAGGAACAGCTGTTCTTTGGAGCCGAAGTAGTGGTGCACCAGGGCCGGATCGACCTCCGCGCCGGCGGCGATCTGGCGTACGGTCGCGCCGTCGAAGCCACGCTCGGCGAACGCCTGCCGCGCCGACGCCAGAATGGCCTCGCGCGTGTCCGGGCTGCCCGGGCGGCGGCCGGTTCTCTTCGCCATGGTGATCCACCTTAGGTCGGGCCGCGCGGCCACCCACGTCGGGCGGCCGCGCGGCCGAACCGGTCAGGGCGTACGCCGTCGCAGGGTCAGCGAGGCGAGCACCAGGGCCAGCACCACGACTCCGGCGACGATGCCGAGGTCACGCCACATCGTCGCGGTGGCTTCGGGGTGCGCTCCGACTTGCTGGAGCGCCTCGACGGCGTACGTCAGCGGCATGACGTCGCTGATCGCCTGTAGCCAGCCCGCCATCTGGTCGCGGGGGACGAACAGTCCACACAGGAGGATCTGGGGCAGGGCGACGACCGGCATGAACTGCACCGCCTGGAACTCCGTCTGAGCGAAGGCGCTGGCCAGCAGGCCCAGAGCCACGCCCAGGACGGCGTTGGTGACGGCGATGAGGATCACCAGCGCCGGGCTGCCCGCCGTGTCGAGATCCAGCAGCCAGTACGCCAACGCACTGGCGATGGTCGCCTGGATCGCGGCGGCCACGCCGAACGCGATGCCGTAGCCGAACAGCAGGTCGGTCCGGCGAAGTGGGGTCGTGAGCAGTCGTTCCAGCGTCCCGGTGGTCCGTTCGCGGAGCATGGCGATGCTGGTGACCAGGAACATGATGATGAACGGGAAGAGCCCCAGCATGATCAGGGCGACCCGGTCGAAGATCATCTCCTGGTTGTCGTACATGAAGTAGAGCAGCGTCAGCAGCAACGTCGGCACCACGACGAGCAGCGCGATCGTGCGCTTGTCGTGCCGCAGCTGGCGGAGGATCCGGGCGGTGGTGTGCAGCAGCGTCATCGGTCGCCCCCTTCCGAACGACCGTCCGGGCGAGCTTCCGAACGAGGGCGGGCGCCCTGCTCCGTGCCGTTGCCGGCGGCGTCGCCGTGGCGGCGGATGAGCGTCAGGAACGCCTGGTCGAGGTCTTCCGTTCCGGCGGAGGCCTTGACCGCCGCCGGAGTGTCGTCGGCGATGAGCTCGCCCCGGCGGATCAACAGCAGGCGGTCGCACCGGTTGGCCTCGTCCATCACGTGGCTGGAGACCAGCACGGTCGCCCCGTCGGCGGCCAGCTGCCGGAAGCGCGCCCACAACTCGTCGCGCAGGACCGGGTCCTGCCCGACCGTTGGTTCGTCGAGGACCAGGATCTCCGGCTTGCCGACCAGCGCACACGCCAGCGACGCGCGGCTGCGCTGGCCGCCGGAGAGGTCGCCGACGAGCTGGGTCGCCGCGCCGCCGAGGCCGACGTCGACGACGACCTGATCGGCGTGCGCGCTGTCGAGCCCGTGGAGGGCGGCGAAGTACCGCGCGTTCTCCCGGACCGTCAGGTCGGCGTACACGCTGGGGGCCTGCGTCAGGTAGCCGATCTTGTGGCGCAGCGCGGCCGACCCGGCGGGCTGCCCGAGCACGGTCACCGTGCCGCTCCGCACGACCTGTACGCCGACGACGGCCCGCATCAGCGTGGTCTTCCCCGAACCGCTCGGGCCGAGCAGCCCGGTGATGCTCCCGGTCGGGACCGAGCAGGTGAAGCCGTCCAGCACTCGCAGTTTGCCCCGGTCCACCACGAGATCCTTGACCTCGATCATCGTTCCTCCCAGATTTCATTGTCCGTTGAATTCAACGCTAGATGAGTTCCGGAGAGTGGTCAAGCGAACCCCTGTTTCGGGTTGGCGACACGGCGCGGGAGAATCGTGGGATGCCCGACTCGACCCTCGACCCCGCCATCGCGCAGCAGCTCAAACGCGACGAACACGGCCTGATCGCCGCGATCGCCCGGCGGCACGACACCGGCGAGGTCTTGATGCTGGCCTGGATGGACGACGAGGCGTTGGCGCGTACGCTCCGGACGGGCCGGGCCACTTATTGGTCCCGCAGCCGCCAGGCGTACTGGGTCAAGGGCGAGACCTCCGGGCATGTGCAGCACGTCAAGGCGGTGCGGCTCGACTGCGACGGCGACGCCCTGCTGCTCGACGTCGACCAGGTCGGGGCGGCCTGCCACACCGGCGAGCCCACGTGTTTCTTCACCGAACTGCCGTTGGGGGCCTGATGCTGTCTGGTGCCGTTACCCCGGACCTCGACGACTTCGAGAAGCGGGCGCAGGGACGGCGGGTGCTGCCCGTCGCCCGGCGGTTGCTCGCCGACGGCGAGACGCCCGTCGGCGTCTATCAGAAGCTCGGCGGCGGTCCCGGCACGTTCCTGCTCGAATCCGCCGAGCCCGCTGCCGGTGCCGCTTGGTCGCGGTACAGCTTCATCGGCGTACGCTCGCTGGCCACGCTGACCGAACGGGACGGTCAGGCGGTCTGGCTCGGGGCGCCGCCGGCCGACCTGCCCAGCGAAGGCGACCCGCTCGAAGTCCTCCGTGCGACCCTCCACGCGTTGTCGCACGACCACCTCGACGACGACCTCCCGCCGCTGACCGGCGGACTCGTCGGGTTCCTGGGCTACGACTTCGTCCGGCGGCTCGAACGGCTGCCCAGCCTCGCCGAGGACGATCTGCACCTGCCCGAGCTGGGCCTCATGCTCGCGACCGACCTGGTCGTGCTCGACCATTACGCCGGAGCCGCGATCCTCATCGCGAACGCGGTTCTCCCCGCGGACGGTACTGACGCGGACGTTCGGGCGGCGTACCACATGGCCGTGGGCCGGCTGGACGCGATGACGACGGCCTTGTCGCGGCCGACACCACCCCTGGTCTCGACCGTGCGCGGCGTGGGCGCGCCCGCGTTGCGCAGCCGGACGCCCGACGGCGAGTTCCCGAAGGCCGTCGAGGCGGCCAAGGAGGCGATCCGCGCGGGCGACTGTTTCCAGATCGTCGTGGCGCAACGGTTCGAGGCCGAATGCGAGGCCGACGCGCTGGACGTCTACCGGGTGTTGCGGACGACGAACCCGAGCCCCTACATGTACCTGCTGCGCTACGACGGATTCGACATCGTCGGCTCGTCGCCCGAGGCGCACCTGAAGGTCAACGCGTCAGGCAAGGCGTTGCTGCACCCGATCGCCGGCACGCGCCCGCGGGGCGTGAGCGCCGAAGACGACGCGCGCCTGGCGAACGAGCTGATCGCCGACCCCAAGGAGCGGTCCGAACACGTCATGCTCGTCGACCTCGGCCGCAACGACCTGGGGCGGGTCTGCCGCCCGGGCACGGTCGAGGTGCCGGAGTTCGCCACGATCGAGTTCTACAGCCACGTCATGCACATCGTCTCGACCGTCACCGGCGAGCTGCGCCCCGAGCAGTCGGCTTTCGACGCGCTCTGCGCGACCTTCCCGGCCGGCACACTGTCCGGCGCGCCGAAAGTCCGCGCGATGGAGATCATCGAGGACCTCGAACCGACCCGGCGCGGCCTCTACGGCGGCACGGTCGGCTACTTCGGCTTCGGCGGCGACCTCGACATGGCCATCGCCATCCGCACCGCGCTCATCCGAGATCAGCGAGCGTATGTGCAGGCGGGGGCGGGCATCGTGGCCGACTCCGACCCGGCCGCGGAAGAGCAGGAGACCCGCAACAAGGCCATGGCGGTCCTGTCGGCCATCGCCGCCGCGCAAACCCTGCGGGCCGCGCGATGAAAAACCGCATCCTGCTCGTGCTGGTAGTGGCCGCGGGCGTGGTCTGGCTCGCCGGGGACAAGATCGCCTCATGGGTACGCCCAGTGGCGCTGGCGGTGTTCGCCGGATCGTTGGCCCTCCTACTATGGCCGCGTATCCGGACCTCGGGCCGATCGTCCTCGTCCACCCCGGGCGACCCGTCGTCTCCTTCGCCGGACCCGTCGTCGAAAGAACTGTGGGACGCGGTCGACCGCGGCGAAGACCCGACCGCCCGCTGACCCCTCGCTTCCTCCGCCGTCCGTCCCGGCCCGCCGTCCGTCCCGGCCCGCCGTCCGTCCCGGCGTCCGTCCGGCCTCCGTCGCGTTGATCATGAACTTTCGGTCTTGATCGACCGGCGTGTCGTGTTCCCCGCGCCCTGATCAACTCCACGAACTCATGATCGAGTACCCGTCGTCAGCGATCGCCGGGCCGTTGTCGAGATCAAGATCCGCTGGTATGCGGAATTGGGCCTCATGGCGCACACGACGGGAACATGATCTCCGATTCGGGCTGCCTAGCGCAGACGCCGGGCACTGGATCATGCTCAGCCCGACGGCCGGTCCGACCGCCTGTTGATCACGGAGCCGGGGGAACGATCAGGGCGCTGCGGACACGACACGCCGGTCGATCATGACCGATAGTTCATGATCGCGCGGAAAGCGGCGGGGAGCCGCGGGGTGGCGGCGGCACGGGGAGCCGCGGGCGGCGGCGCGGGTTAGGGGCGGCGTTAGCGGCGCGGAAGCGGCGTACGGCGGCGCGCGGTGGCGGCGTGGCGGAGCGGAAAGCGGCGTGGC
>JABFYB010000202.1 GCA_013361475.1 Hamadaea sp. | reverse complement strand
GTGGCGGAGCGGAAAGCGGCGTGGCGGGCGGCCGGCGCGGGTTAGGGGCGGCGGAGGCGGGCGCGCAGGTCGGCGCGTTCGGCGGCGCGGGCACGGTCGGCGCAGACCGCGTCCCACGCGTTGCTCTGCGCGGTCGCGATGCCCTTCTCGTCGACGAGGGCGCGCTGCAGTTGGCCGAAGAGCCGGGCGCTGAACGTGATGACGGCGCGCGGAACTGCGGTGATGTCCCGTTCGGGTGCGATTGTGGACATGACGACCGCCTCCTGACGAATGCCCGTCGACCATTCTGGTCATCCGAGGCCATGAACGCATCTCAACGTGCCGGGCGTCTCAAGTGTTCTGGGACATACCTTCTACGCTGCGGATTTCCGATTCGTGTCACCGCCGTGACAAGTGGCTCACTCGATCGGCCGAGCGCTGGCGTCGCAGTCAAGTAGTTAAGTTTCTTTCCATGAGAAGGTTCCTCGCATTCTTCCTGGCCTTGGCCGTCGCGATGGTGGCCGCTCCGGCGCCGGCGCAGGCGGCCGGCACCCCACCGCAGATCTACGGGGCTTGGCACTGTAGTGACGACGCCTGCATCTGGGGCACCGTCCGCACGGTGGCCGAGTTCGATTCGAAGAACCACTGGCTGATCGACCGGGGCGACGGCCGGCCGAGCGTCAATCTGGTGATCCTGAGCTTCGTCGAGCCGCTGAAGCTGCTGCATCAGACGACGGACAGCGCGACGCTGAACGGCGTACCCCGGGGGATGACGCCGGAGATCGTCAACTACTTCACCTCGCACGGCATCCGCGTGATGTTGTCCATCGGCGGGATCACCTACACCGACGAGTGGGACGCGGCGCTGGCCGAAAGCGGGACCCTGCTCGGGCAGCGGGCGGCGGCGGTCGCGACGCAGCTCGGCGTCGGCATCGAGATCGACTACGAGCAGAACACCAATCCGAACCTCGTCCAGCTGCAGAACTTCATCACGGCGTACCGGGCGGCGCACCCCTACAACGCGGCCGGCACGGACCCGACCGCGCGGCTGACCATCGACACCGCCGCCGGGGACCGCTGGCTCATCGACATCAACCGCAAGGCGACCGCCGACTGGCTGCGGACGGACACCCCGGTGCTCGACTACGCCAACGCGATGGTCCCGGCCCGGCAGCCGTCGACGTCCAGCGCGATCGCCAACTGGCAGGAGCACCTCGACGGCAAGCCGACCTACTCGCCGCCGGTGCTGCCGCTGGCTCCGGCGAAGTTCACCGGCGGGCTGTACGTCGCCGAGGGCAGCAAGGTCCGGCCGGAGTGCACCAACTTCGCCGCTTCCCTGCAGAGCAGCACCGGATCGTGGCTGACCACGGCCGCTCCGAATGGCGCGGGGACGAGCTCCGGTCTGCTCGGCTACATGTTCTGGGCGGCCGAGCGGCCGTCGACCCGGGGCGTCACGACTCAGCCCCCGAACACCTGCGAGGGCGGTATGGGCGTCGGAGCGACCTATTACAACATTCCGATCCCGATGCCGGCGTTGCGACAGAGTTGAGCTGCGAGTTCTCGCCGGGCCGTCACGGGGGCGGCCCGGCATTATGCACCATTCCATTCGGTGGCGCGCGCCATACCCCCGAGTCCGAGGCCGACATCTCGCCGCCTAGCATCCACCCATGGCACCTGGAGATGGGAAAACGCAGGTGACGGGGAGCGTTCTCGACGAGATCATCGCCGGCGTCCGGGAGGACGTCGAGGCACGTCAGCGTGAGGTTCCGCTGGAGGAGATCCGGCGGAGGGCCGAGGCGGCGACGGCGCCGCTCGACGCGTACGCCGCACTCCGGCGACCGGGCGTGGGCGTCATCGCTGAGGTGAAGCGGTCGTCGCCGTCGAAGGGGGCGCTCGCCGAGATCCCCGACCCGGCCGAGCTGGCCGGGGAGTACGCCGCGGGCGGCGCCCGCTGTGTCAGTGTGCTCACCGAGGGCCGCTGGTTCGGTGGTTCGCTGGACGATCTGGCGGCCGTCCGGGCCACGATCGACATCCCGGTGCTCCGCAAGGACTTCATCGTCTCCACGTACCAGGTGCACGAGGCGCGGGCGTTCGGCGCCGACCTCGTCCTGCTGATCGTGGCCGCGCTGGACCAGAAGGTGCTGGTCGGGCTGCTGGAGCGGATCGAGTCGCTCGGGATGACCGCCCTCGTGGAGGTGCACACCGAGGAGGAGGCCGACCGCGCGCTGGAGGCCGGCGCCCGCGTCATCGGCGTCAACGCCCGCGACCTGCGTACGCTGGAAGTCGACCGGTCCGTCTTCGAGCGGATCGCGCCCGGCCTGCCGAACCACGTCGTCAAGATCGCCGAGTCGGGCGTACGCGGCCCGCTGGACCTGATCCGCTACGCGAGTGCCGGCGCCGACGCCGTCCTCGTGGGGGAGGGCCTCGTCACGCAGAAGAGCCCGCGGGAGGCGGTCGCCGAACTGGTCAACGCCGGCAACCACCCGGCGACCCCGCGACCGGCCCGCTAACCGTCAGACCTGCGTTGATCATGGAGTTTCCGGTGCCGACCCGCCGTCGAAACCACAGGTAACTCCATGATCAACGGGATAGGAGGAGCGCCGATGCAGCCCGACGCCCGGGGCCACTTCGGCCCGTACGGCGGCCGCTTCGTGCCGGAGGCGCTGATCGCCGCCCTGGACGAGCTGGACGCGCACTATCGCAAGGCGATGGCCGACCCGGAGTTCACCGGCGAGTTCGACCGGATGCTCCGCGAGTACGCCGGCACGCCGTCGTTGCTGTTCGACGCCACCCGGCTGTCGGCGCAGGCGGGCGCGCGGATTCTGCTGAAGCGCGAGGATCTCAACCACACCGGCGCGCACAAGGTACGCAACGTGCTCGGCCAGGCGCTGCTGACCAAGCGCATGGGCAAGCCCCGGGTGATCGCCGAGACGGGCGCGGGTCAGCACGGCGTCGCGAGCGCCACCGCGGCGGCGTACCTCGATCTCGAGTGCGTCGTGTACATGGGCGAGGTCGACACCGAGCGGCAGGCGCTGAACGTCGCGCGGATGAAGATGCTCGGCGCCACCGTCGTCCCGGTCACCCACGGCTCGCGCACCCTCAAGGACGCGATCAACGAGGCGCTGCGCGACTGGGTGACCAATGTGGACACCACGCATTACCTGCTCGGCACGGCCGCCGGACCGCATCCGTTCCCGGCGATGGTCCGCGACTTCGTCCGCGGCATCGGCGTCGAGGCCCGGGAGCAGTGCCTGGCGTTGACCGGCGCGCTCCCCGACGCGGTCGCGGCCTGCATCGGCGGCGGCTCGAACGCCATCGGCGCGTTCCACGCCTTCGTCCCGGACGAGTCGGTCCGGCTCTACGGGTTCGAGGCCGGCGGCGACGGGTTCGAGACCGGGCGGCACGCCGCCAGCATCACCGCGGGGGAGACCGGCGTCCTGCACGGCGCCCGGACGTACCTGCTGCAGGACTCCGACGGGCAGACCATCGAGTCGCACTCGATCTCGGCCGGGCTGGACTACCCGGCGGTCGGCCCCGAGCACGCCTGGCTCCACGACACCGGCCGGGCGACCTACGAGCCGGTGACCGACGCCGAGGCGATGGACGCGTTCGCGCTGCTCTGCCGCACCGAGGGGATCATCCCGGCGATCGAGAGCGCCCACGCGCTCGCCGGCGCGCTGCGGATCGCCCCGACCCTGTCCGCGGAACTCGGCCGGCCCGCCACCATCGTGGTCAACCTCTCCGGCCGCGGGGACAAGGACATGCACACCGCCGGGGCGTACTTCGGGCTGTTCGGGAACGGGGACAAGGCATGAACAGCCGCAGGCTGATCATCGGCAAGCACAGTTTCGCTCACGCGGTCGCCGGCCGCAGGACGGTGATCGCATGAGCCTCTTCGACAAGGCATTGGCCGAAGGGCGTCCGGCGCTCGTCGGCTACCTGCCGGCCGGTTTCCCGACGGTGCAGGGCGGCATCGACGCCATCGACGCCCTGATCGACTCCGGCGTCGACCTCGTCGAAGTCGGGCTGCCCTACTCCGATCCGGTCATGGACGGACCGGTGATCCAGCGGGCCACCGAGCGAGCGCTGGCGAGCGGTGTGCGTACCAAAGATGTGCTGGCGACCGTCGAGGCCGTGAGCGGCAAGGGCGTGCCGGTGGTCGTGATGACCTACTGGAACCCCGTGGATCGCTACGGCGTGGACGCGTTCGCGCGCGACCTGGCCGCGGCGGGCGGCGCGGGCCTGATCACCCCCGACCTGATCCCGGACGAGGCGGACGACTGGCTGGCGGCCTCGGACGAGCACAAGCTCGACCGGATCTTCCTGGTCTCGCCCTCGTCGACCGACGAGCGCATCGCCATGACCGTCGCCCACTGCCGTGGGTTCGTCTACGCCACCGCGGTCATGGGCGTCACCGGGGCGCGCGACGCCGTCTCGGACGCGGCGCCCGACCTGGTCGCGCGGGTCAAGGCGGCCAACTCTCCGGTGCCGGTCGGGGTGGGCCTAGGGGTACGCGACGGAGCACAGGCCGCGCAGGTCGGCCGGTACGCAGATGGCGTCATCGTAGGAAGCGCCCTGGTGAAGGCCGTGGCCGACGACCCGACCCTGGCCTCGCTCCGGGGTCTGACCTCGGAACTCGCCGACGGCGTCCGCCGGGCTCGGTGATGCTACGCGGGCTCGGTGAGCCGCTGCCGGTCCACGACCTGGCCGACCGGTACGCCAAATGGCACACCGAGAAGGTGTACGAGTGGGAGGCGGGTCGGCCGACCTACCGGTTGACCAGCCCCGACGGATCCGTTCGGTACGTCAAACTCACCCCGTCGACGGGTCGTCTGCACGACGAGGCGCTGCGTACGCGATGGGCTGCGCCCTTCGTCCGAGTGCCCGAGGTGGTGGAGTTCGGCAGCGACGGCGACCACGACTGGCTCATGACAGCCTCACTGTCGGGAGTGGACGCCGCTACGCATCCGCTGCGCTCGGCGGACCCGGTCGCGCTGGTGACGGCGTTCGCCCAAGGGCTGCGGTTCTTCCACGACACCGTGCCGGTGGACGAGTGCCCGTTCTGGTTCTCCGGTCTGCCGGCCGACGCCGACCTCGTCGTCTGCCACGGGGACTACGTGCTGCCGAACGCGTTCCTCACCGGCGACGTCGTCACGGGGTACATCGACCTGGGTGACCTCGGCGTCGCCGACCGGTGGCTCGACCTGGCCGTCGCGCTGCGAAGCCTGGAACAGCCGTACAACCTCGGCCCCGGGTACGCCGACGTGTTCCTCTCGGCGTACGGCGTCGCGGCCGACCCGGCGAAGGCCGCTCGGTATCTCGCGCTCTACGACGCCCGCTGACCCACTCGCTTGCCCGCCCGGTCTTTCCGCGCGATCATGAACTATCGGCCATGATCGACCGGCGTGTCGTGTCCCTACGGCCCTGATCGACTCCCTCCGGCCATGATCGACTCGGGTGCGCGGCGGTGAGTTCGTCCGGGCGGGATCGGCTGGGTGCGCGGTGGCGAGTTCGCCGGGGCGGTGTCGGCTCGGGTGCACGGCGGCGAGTTCGTCCGGCCGTGATCGGCTCGGGGACGCGGCGGCGAGTCGGCCGTGATCGGCTCGGGTGCCGGAGCGGCGGGCAAGATGGCAGGCTGAGGGCGTGGCCCGTCTGCTCGTCGTGCACCACACGACCTCGCCCGTCCTGCAGGAGATGCTCGAAGCCGTGCTGGGCGGTGCGCGTACGGACGAGATTGAAGGGGTCGAGGTGGTGACCCGTCCGGCCCTCGGCGCGACCGTTCCCGATGTGCTGGCCGCCGACGCGCTGCTGCTCGGCACTCCGGCGAACATCGGGTACATGTCGGGCGCGCTCAAGCACTTCTTCGACACCGTCTACTACCCGTGCCTCACCGACACCGCCGGGCTGGCGTACGGGCTCTATGTGCACGGGAACAACGACACCGCCGGAGCGGTGCGGGCGGTCGAGACGATCGCGGGCGGGATGTCCTGGGTGCGTACGCGGGAACCGGTCGCGATCGTGGGAGCGCCCGGCCCGGCCGACCGGGAGGCGTTGTGGGATCTCGGCGCGGTCACCGCGTACGCCGCGAGTGAACGAGCTTGACCTCAACCGCACTTGAAGTGGTGTGATCGGCCCATGCGGTTCGAGGGGATGCGGGTCGTGGTCACCGGGGGTGGCCGCGGCCTGGGGCTACGGCTCGCGGGGGAGTTCGCCCGACGGGGTGCGCACGTGTTCGTCTCCGCCCGCGACGAGGCGGCGGCGAAGGAGGCTGTCCGCGCGATCGAGTGGGAGTCGGCGGGCACGGCGTCGGCGTACGCCTGTGATCTGGCCCGGCCGGCGTCGGTCGCCGAGTTCGCCCAGGCGGTGGCGGATCAGACCGAGCACGTCGACGTCCTGATCAACAACGGGGCGGCGTATTTGGAGGGGCCGGCCGACGACGACCTCGTCGCCGACACCGTGCAAGGGGCGGTGACCGGGACGATCCTGCTCACCGAGAAGCTGCTGCCGTTGCTCCGGCGGTCGGCGCGGCCGGACGTCGTCAACATCGTGTCCAGTGCCGGGGAGCCGGGCAACCACCGGTCGACGGCGCATCCCGCGTTCTACGCGGCCAAGCACGCCCAGGCCGGGTACGCCGACATCTTGTCCCATCGGCTGCGGCCCGAGGGGATTCGGGTCATCTCGTTGTTCCCGCCCGATTTCGTGCAGGACGGCCCGCGGACGGCGGGTTCGCCGTTGACCGCGGCGTCGGTGGCCGACTGTGTCCTGTTCGCGGTGGGCCAGCCGAGGGACTGCTTCCTGCGTGAGTTCCGTTTCGAGCAACTCTGAGCGCCGCGAGCCAACCCCATGATCAACGCGTGAAGTGCCGCTGACAGCCGCTATGTATTTCGGCGCACGGACGGTAGCGTGTGTGCCCGTGAACCTCGCCGCTGAGCTGACCCAGAGCCTGTCGAGTCAGGTGCTGGCGTCGATCCCGAGCCCTTCCGTCGCCGTGTGGAAGGTCGGGCCGATCCCGATCCGGGCCTACGCGCTCTGCATCATCCTCGGCATCATCGCCGCCGCGGTCATCTCCGACTACCGCATGCGCCGCCGGGGCGCCCCGCGCTGGGCGATTCTCGACATCGCGGTCTACGCCGTCCCGTTCGGCATCATCGGCGGCCGGATCTATCACGTGATCACCTCGCCGGAGGCGTACTTCGGGGAGGGCGGCGAGCCCATCAAGGCGCTCTACATCTGGGAGGGCGGCCTCGGCATCTGGGGCGCGATCGCGCTCGGCGCCCTCGGCGCCTGGCTGGCCTGCAAGCAGATGGGTCTGCCGCTGCCCCTGGTCGCCGACGCGATGGCGGTGGGTCTGCCGGTCGGGCAGGCGATCGGCCGGCTCGGCAACTGGTTCAACAACGAGCTGTACGGCGGTCCGACCTCGGCGCCCTGGGGCCTGGAAGTCCACAAGATGGACCCGAACAACCAGGGCCACGCCCTCGTGGGGCCGGACGGCAAGCCGGTCCTGCTGGAAGGGCTCTACCAGCCCACCTTCCTCTACGAGCTGATCTGGAACCTGCTCGTCGCGGTCTTCGTCTACCTGGCCGACCGCCGGTTCAAGTTCGGCCGCGGCCGGGCGTTCGCCCTCTACGTGATGGCCTACACGGCGGGCCGGGGAGTCATCGAGACGATCCGCACCGACGAGGCCAACCACTTCTTCGGCGTCCGGCTCAACGTCTGGACCTCGGCCGTGGTCTTCCTCGCCGCGCTCGTCTTCTTCCTGCTCCGCAAGGGCCCGCAGGAGTTCGTGATCCCGGCGGCCGAGGGCGGCAAGGGCTTCCAGGTCGTGACCGAGGCCGAGTACGACGAGTTCGTCGCCTCCGGCGCCCGCCCCGACGCCGACTCCCCGGCCGACCCGTCGAACGCGGCAGAAGCCGACGAGAGCCCCGATGACACCAAGAGCCCGGATGACGCCGAGAGCCCGGGCGACGTGGAGCAAGCGAAGGAACAGGACGCGAAGCAGGAAGAAGAGCAGAAGGGCTGAGTCCGCATGGGGCAGGCGGTGGTGGTCGGAGCCGGCGTCGGCGGGCTCGCCGCCGCCGGGGCGCTGGCCCGCAACGGGTGGCGCGTCACCCTCCTCGAACGCAATGATCGGCTGCGTGCCGATCCGGCAGCGGTGCTGTTGTGGCCCAACGGCGTACGGGCGCTGCGTGCGCTCGGCCTCGCCGACGGGCTCGACTCGATCACGACGGCGGTCCCGTCCAGCGGCATCCGGCGCGCCGATGGCAGCTGGCTCGTCCAGCCCGGTGCGGCGGCGGCCCTCTCACCCCGGTCGGCGCCGGTCGTGGTGCACAGCGAAGACCTGCACGACGCGCTGATCGCGCGACTCACCGCGACGGTCGACGTGCGTACCGGGATCTCGGTGCGCCAGGCCCGCGTGACACCGCGGGACCGGCCCAGCGTCACCGACGGGCGCGCCACGTGGGAGGCAGACCTGCTCGTCGGGGCCGACGGGGTCCAGTCCGCGGTCCGGCGTGCGGTCTCGCCGGAATCCGGCGTGATCAGCAGCGGGTACGCCGCCTGGCGGGCCGTCATCCCCTGGTACCGGGCGCCGCACCTGACCACGGACGTGACCCTGGGGACGGAGATCCTCGGCGGCGACTACCGGTTCTTCGCGGCGTCGCTCGGCGAACGCGGTTCGGCCGGGGCGTCCACCCGAGGCGGCATCTACTGGCAGGCCACCGTCGCCGGGGCGGCCCGGCCGGAGGCCCCGGCCACTCAGCTGGCTCTGCTGCGGCGGTGGTTCGAGCGCTGGCCCGCGCCGGTCGGCGACCTGCTCGGCGCGACCGAGCCCGACGATCTCGTCCAGCACGACGTACGCGAGATCACCCCGCCGCTGACCGAGTTCGGTACGCCGGCCGGATCCGGTGGCGTGGCGCTCATCGGCGACGCCGCCCACGGCATGGCTCACCACCTGGCGCAGGGCGCCTGTCTGGCCTTCGAGGACGTGGCGACGCTGGTGTCCTTGGCCAACCAGACGCAACCCGGCGACGGCCTGCGGGCCGCCGTGACCGCGTACTCGAAGGCCCGGGTGCCGCGGTCGGCGGCGGTGGCCCGGCAGACCAAGCGGGTCGGCGCCGTGCTCGCTCCCCGCGGCCGCATCGGCACCCGGGCCCGGGACGCCGCGTTCGGCGTGCTGTCGACCCGGGTGCTCGATCGCGCCCGGGCCGAGGCCGCCAACTGGTTCCCGCCGAACTGAGACTCGTCCGTCGCAGGGTCTCGTCCGTCGCACGAACGAGCGCTGGATCAGGGTTCCGGGTCGAATCTTGAGTCAAGATTCGGCCGAGAACCCTGATCCAGCGTCTTAGGAGCGCTGCGCCTTAGGAGCGAAGGACGTCAGACCGTCGGGGGCTGGCCGCCGGTGGGCGGCTCTCCCTTGAGGTGCGTCGAGACCTTCGTCATCTCGGCTTCCCCCTTGGTCAGCATCCGCTCCCAGCGTTCCCGCATGGGCTGGATGAGACCGCCGCCGACGCCCACGATCAGGATGCCGCCGATTGTGGCCAGAATCGTGACGAGCACCGGCATCGTGACGGTGGTCGCGACGCCGATCTGGTTGAGCGCGGCGATCGCGCCGAGGACGATGATCGCGATCTGCGCCGCCCGGCCCAGGCCCTTGCCGTAGGAGAACTGCGACAGGGCATTGCGGATGATGTCGAAGACCGCGCCCGCGATGGCGATCGCGACGACGAGGATCACACAGGCCACGATGAGGCGTGGGATCCACGCGATGATCGCGTCGATCAGATCACTGATCGCGTTCGGCCCGAAGACGCCGAAGGCGAGTTGCAGCGTGATCAGCAGGATGATGTAGCGCACGATGCGGCCGACGAGCGCGCTGGGCGCGTACCGGCCGGTCCATCGGCGCAGCCCGGTCCGTTCGGCCAGCCGGTCGAAGCCGACCTTGGCCAGCAACCGGCTCACCGCGGAGTCCACCGCACGGGCGATCAGCCAGCCGACGAAGAAGATGATCAGGAACACGATGCACTTCAGCGCCGCGTTGCCGACCGTCGCCAGCCAATTCTGCAAGGTGTCGGAGATGTCGTTCGCAGCCCCGGCGACGCCGCTCAGCGGTGCACCGGCGCGGATGATGCTCCCCATCGCGTCCTGCCTTCCTCCAGTTGGACAGTGGACGGCAATGACGCACCACAGCTGCCGTCAATCGCACATTAATCCGGAATACGGTATTTGTTCGGCGAAAGACGTGAATACCCGCCATCTCAGCTTGTGGACATGTGATCTATCTGTGTCTGGCGGAATGACGGGGGAGTTAACGTAGACTCACTTTCACTCCCCGTACGGGGCGAGCAACACTTGCCATAGGTGGCAATCTTGCCGCGCGGCGGACCGGCGATCCCGGTCGGCGACCGTAAACGGGATTCTTCCCCCAGGGCCGATGTCGTCCCGATGACCCACATGAGCGAGCCGGCGTTTCACGCACCCAGCTCTCGCGACGACGACAGGAGGCCGGTGTGGCATACCCGTACCCCCAGGGCCTTTACGATCCGGCCCACGAGAAGGACGCTTGCGGCGTCGCCTTCGTGGCCGACCTCCACGGCCGCCGCGCACACGACGTCGTGGCCAAGGGACTGGCCGCGTTGTGCCGGCTGGATCATCGAGGAGCCCGCGGCGCCGAGCCGGAGACGGGGGACGGCGCCGGGATCATGATCCAGATCCCGGACGAGTTCTACCGGGCGGTGCTGGCCGACGAGGGCGCGGCGTTCGAGCTGCCGCCGGCCGGGCAGTACGTCACCGGTCTCGTCTTCCTCCCGACCAACGGCGCGGACGAGGCGCGTGCGCTCACCGTGCTGGAGAAGTACGCCCTCGTCGAGGGCGCGGAGATCATCGGCTGGCGCGACGTCCCGGTACGCCCCCGTGGCCTGGGCGCGACCGCCGAGCGGGCGCGTCCCCGGATCCGGCAGGTGTTCCTGAAGGCGCACAGCCTCGCCGCCCCGAACCGGCCGCTGGACGGGCTGGAGCTGGAGCGCGTCGCGTACTGCGTGCGCAAGCAGACCGAGCGGGAGACCCGCGAGCGCGGCGTGCCGCTGTACTTCCCGTCGCTGTCCGGCCGGACGGTGGTCTACAAGGGCATGCTCACCCCGGAGCAGCTCACCACGTTCTTCCCGGACCTCGCCGACGAGCGCGTGATCAGCGCGATCGCCCTGGTGCACTCGCGGTTCTCGACGAACACCTTTCCGAGCTGGCCGCTGGCGCACCCGTACCGGTTCATCGCGCACAACGGTGAGATCAACACCATCCGCGGGAACAAGAACTGGATGCAAGCGCGGGAGTCGCTGCTGGCCAGCCCGCTCATCCCGGGCAATCTCAAGCGCCTGTTCCCGATCTGTACGCCGGACGGCTCGGACTCGGCGAACTTCGACGAGGTGCTGGAGCTGCTGCACCTGACCGGGCGCAGCCTGCCGCACGCCGTGCTGATGATGATCCCGGAGGCGTGGGAGAACGACGCGACGCTCGCGGCCACTCCCGAAGGCGCTGCCCGGAAGGCGTTCTACCAGTTCCACGCCAGCCTGATGGAGCCGTGGGACGGCCCGGCCGACGTCGCGTTCTGCGACGGCACCGTGGTCGGCTCGGTGCTCGACCGCAACGGCCTGCGGCCCGGCCGCTGGTCGCTGACCAGTGACGGCCTGGTCGTGCTGGGCAGCGAGTCCGGCATGCTCGACCTCGACCCGGCGACGGTGGTCGCCAAGGGCCGGGTGCAGCCGGGCCGGATGTTCCTGGTCGACACCGCCGCCGGGCGCATCATCGGCGACGAGGAGATCAAGAGCGAGCTGGCCGCCGCCGCCCCGTACGCCGACTGGCTGCACGGCGGCCTGATCCACCTCGAGTCGCTGCCCGAGCGGGAGCACATCGTCTACGCGCACGACTCCGTGCAGCGCCGTCAGCAGACCTTCGGCTACACCGAGGAGGAGCTGAAGATCCTGATCGGGCCGATGGCGCGGGCGGGGGCCGAGCCGCTGGGCTCGATGGGCACCGACACCCCGATCTCGCCGCTGTCGACCCGGCCGCGGCTGCTCTACGACTACTTCCATCAGCTCTTCGCGCAGGTGACGAACCCGCCGCTGGACGCCATCCGCGAGGAGATGGTGACCAGCCTGGCCGGCACCATCGGGCCGGAGGGGAACCTGCTGGACCCGGGTCCGGCGAGCTGCCGCCAGATCGTGCTGCCGTTCCCGATCATCGACAACGACGAGCTGGCCAAGATCCTGTCCATCGACGAGGACGGGGACATGCCGGGCTACAAGGCCGTCCGGGTGTCCGGCCTCTATCCGCTGCGCGACGGCGCGGCCGGGCTCAAGGCGCGGCTGACCGAGATCTGCCGCCACGTCTCGGAGGCGATCGAGGACGGCGTACGCATCCTGGTGCTGTCCGACCGGGACTCCACCGCCGATCTCGCACCCATCCCGTCGCTGCTGCTCACGGCGGCCGTGCATCAGCACCTGATCCGGGAGCAGACGCGTACGCAGGTCGCGCTGATCATCGAGTCGGGCGACTGCCGCGAGGTCCACCACGCCGCGGTGCTGATCGGGTACGGCGCGGCGGCGGTCAACCCGTACCTCGCGTTCGAGAGCGCGGAGGACCTGATCCGCGAGGGTGCGCTGCCCGGCGTCACGCCGGAGAAGGCGATCCGCAACTACGTCAAGGCGCTCGGCAAGGGCGT
The DNA here is from genome assembly GCA_013361475.1 of Hamadaea sp. Lineage (GTDB taxonomy): Bacteria > Actinomycetota > Actinomycetes > Mycobacteriales > Micromonosporaceae > Hamadaea. The sequence continues at coordinate 7,627 of JABFYB010000202.1, read as the reverse complement.
CCAGAAGATCATGTCGAAGATGGGCATCTCGACGGTGTCGTCCTACTGCGGCGCGCAGGTCTTCGAGGCGGTCGGCCTGGATTCCCGGCTGGTCGAGCGCTATTTCACCAGCACGTCGTCGAAGATCGGCGGCATCGGGCTCGCCGAGATCCACGCGGAGGTGGCCGCCCGCCACTCGGTCGCGTACCCGCAGAATGTCGCGGAGCAGGCGCACCGCCGCCTGGAAGTGGGCGGCGAGTACCAGTGGCGTCGCGAGGGTGAGCTGCACCTGTTCAACCCGGAGACGGTCTTCCTGCTGCAGCACGCCACGCGGTCCAAGCAGGACGGCGTGTTCCGCGAGTACACCGCGAAGGTCGACGGCCTCGCGGCCGAGGCGGGCTCGTTGCGCGGGTTGTTCACCTTCGCCGAGCGCGAGCCGATCCCGGTCGAGGAGGTCGAGCCGGTCGAGGCGATCGTGAAGCGGTTCGCCACCGGCGCGATGAGCTACGGCTCGATCTCGGCCGAGGCGCACGAGACGCTCGCCATCGCGATGAACAACCTCGGCGCGAAGTCGAACACGGGCGAGGGCGGCGAGGACGTCGAGCGGCTCTACGACCCGGCCCGGCGGTCGTCGGTCAAGCAGATCGCCTCCGGCCGGTTCGGTGTGACCACCGAATACCTGGTGAACGCGGACGACCTGCAGATCAAGATGGCGCAGGGAGCCAAGCCCGGCGAGGGCGGTCAGCTGCCCGGCAACAAGGTCTGGCCGTGGATCGCCAAGACCCGGCACGCCACCGCGGGCGTCGGGCTGATCTCGCCGCCGCCGCACCACGACATCTACTCGATCGAAGACCTCGCGCAGCTCGTCTTCGACCTCAAGAGCGTCAACCCGGCCTCGCGCGTCCACGTCAAGCTGGTCAGCGAGAGCGGCGTCGGCACCGTCGCCGCGGGTGTCGCGAAGCTCAAGGCCGACGTCATCCTCATCTCGGGCCACGACGGCGGCACGGGCGCCTCGCCCCTCAACAGCCTCAAACACGCTGGTACGCCGTGGGAGCTGGGCCTCGCCGAGACCCAGCAGACACTGCTCCTGAACGGGCTGCGCGACCGGGTGACGGTGCAGGTCGACGGCCAGCTCAAGACCGGTCGCGACGTGGTCGTCGCCGCGCTGCTCGGCGCGGAGGAGTTCGGCTTCGCGACCGCGCCGCTGATCGTCGCGGGCTGCGTGATGATGCGCGTCTGCCACCTGGACACCTGCCCGGTCGGCATCGCGACGCAGAACCCACGGCTGCGGGAGCGGTTCACCGGCAAGCCGGAGTTCGTCGAGAACTTCTTCCTGTTCCTGGCCCAGGAGGTGCGTGAATACCTGGCCGCCCTGGGGCTGCGCAGCATCGACGAGGCCGTCGGCCGGGTCGACCTGCTGAACTTCGCCCCGGCGGTGGACCACTGGAAGGGGCACGGTCTCGACCTGACCGCCGTCCTCCACCAGCCGACGCTGCCGGTGGGCTCGGCCCTCCGCAAGACCCGTGACCAGGACCACGAGCTGCACAAGTCGCTCGACAACCGGCTGCTGGAGCTGGCCGCCCCGGCGCTCGCCACCGGCTCGCCGGTCGCGGCGACGGTCCCCGTACGCAACGAGCACCGCAGTGTCGGCGCGATGCTGGGCGGTGAGGTGGTCCGGCGGTACCGGGGCAAGGGGCTGCCCGACGGCACGATCGACTTCACCCTCGTCGGCACGGCCGGGCAGTCGTTCGGCGCGTTCGTGCCCCGGGGTGTGACGCTGCGGCTGCACGGCGACGCCAACGACTACGTCGGCAAGGGCCTGTCCGGCGGTCGCCTGATCGTCCGGCCGCACTCGTCGGCGCCGTTCGCCGCCGAGGCCAACGTCATCGCGGGCAACACCGTGCTCTACGGCGCGACCTCGGGTGAGGTGTTCCTGCGCGGGCAGGCCGGGCAGCGGTTCGCCGTACGCAACTCCGGCGCGACCGCCGTCGTGGAGGGCATCGGCGACCACGGCTGCGAGTACATGACCGGCGGCACGGTCGTCGTGCTCGGCCCGACCGGGCGCAACTTCGCCGCCGGCATGAGCGGCGGGCAGGCGTACCTGCTCGATCTGGACACCGACCTGGTCAACCGGGATCTCGTCGACCTCGACCCGGTGACGGATTCGGCCGCCGTGGCCTTGCGTGAGGTGGTGGAGCGTCACTACGCCGAGACCGGGTCGACAGTGGCCGAGAAGCTGCTGGCCGACTGGGATGGCGCGCTGACCCGGTTCACCGCGGTGATCCCCCGGGACTACAAGAAGGTACTGGAAGTCATGCGGGCCGCCGAAGCCGCCGGTCGCGACGTAGACGCCGCGGTCATGGAGGTCTCTCGTGCCTGATCCCAATGGATTCCTGCGCTACGGCCGGCGGCTGCCGGCCCGCCGCCCCGTCCCGGTACGCATCATGGACTGGCACGAGGTCTATCCGCCGGCCGGTCAGGAGCTCGTCCGCGAGCAGGCCACCCGGTGCATGGACTGCGGCATCCCGTTCTGCCACGACGGCTGCCCGCTCGGCAACCGGATCCCCGACTGGAACGACCTCGTGCGTACGGGATCGTGGGCGTCGGCGATCGAGTCCCTGCACGCCACCAACAACTTCCCGGAGTTCACCGGGCGGCTGTGCCCGGCGCCGTGCGAGGCTGCGTGCGTACTCGGGATCGGCGATGACCCTGTGGCGATCAAGCAGGTCGAGGTGTCCATCATCGACCAGGCCTTCGCCGACGGGACGGTCGTCGCCCAGCCCGCGCCGGCGTCGTCGGGCAAGTCGGTGGCGGTCGTCGGCTCCGGCCCTGCCGGGCTCGCCGCGGCTCAGCAGCTGGCCCGCGCCGGGCACCAAGTCACCGTCTACGAGCGGGACGAGAAGGTCGGCGGCCTGCTGCGCTTCGGCATCCCCGACTTCAAGCTGGAAAAGCACCACATCGACCGCCGCGTCGCACAGCTCGAAGCGGAGGGCGTGCGGTTCCGGACCGGTGTGAACGTCGGCGTGGACGTCTCGGCCGCCGAGCTGCGGGCGTCGCACGACGCCGTCCTCCTGGCCACGGGCGCGCTGGCCGGCCGGGACACCCCGGACACTCCGGGGCGCTCGCTGCGCGGCGTACACCTGGCGATGGACCACCTCGTGCAGGCCAACCGGTTCGTCGAGGGCGGCCGGACGCCGGAGATCACCGCCGAGGGCAAGCACGTGATCATCATCGGTGGCGGCGATACGGGCGCGGACTGCCTCGGCGTCGCGCACCGGCAGGGCGCCGCCTCGGTGACCCAGCTCGACCGCTATCCGCTGCCGCCTTCGTCGCGAGACGGCGACCGGGATCCGTGGCCGACCTGGCCGTGGATCCTGCGGAACTACCCCGCCCACGAGGAGGGCGGCGAGCGTGTCTTCTCGGTCGCGGTCCAGCGGTTCGTCGACGACGGGCAGGGCAACGTCCGGGCCATCGTGCTCGCCGACGTGACGGTGCAGCGGATCAACGGCCGCGGCGTCGTGACCGTCGTCCCGGGCAGCGAGCGGGAGATCCCGGCCGACCTGGTGCTGCTGGCGATCGGCTTCGAGGGCACCGACGCGTACGCCGCGCTGGAGCAGTTGGAGCTGCCGGCGAAGGGGACCGTCGCGGTCGACGCCGCCTGGCAGACCAGTACGCCCGGCGTCTTCGCCGCCGGTGACGTGCACAAGGGAGCGTCGCTGATCGTCTGGGCCATCGCGGAAGGGCGCTCGGCCGCCGCCGCGATCCACGCCTACCTGGGGGCGGAGGGCGCGCTGCCGGCCCCGGTACGCCCCTCGTCCCGTCCGCTCACCGCCATCAGCTCAGCGTGATCATCGCGTCAGCCATGCTGTTTCAGCGGACTCTTCGTCGCGCGAAGCAGCATGGCTGACGCAATGATCGAGGCTAAAGCAGGGCGGGCCAGTCGATCGTCTTGTCGCCGGCGCCGACGGCTGGTCGGACGACGTGCTCGCCGACGGTCGGCTCGATGATCGTCTTCTTGATCACCCAGTTGGTGGCGACCAGCTGGTAGCCCGCGCTGGTGGCGAACCGGGCCTTCGTCCAGTTGCCCACGCCGGTCTTCATGATCTTCGTCAGCTTGTACGCCTTCGCGAAGTCGCTCATCTTCTTGAGGAACGACTCGGCCGCCCGCAGCAGCTTGGCCAGCTTGGCAGCGACCGTCGCGCAGCGCCCGGCTGCGACCGCGGACTCGGCCCAACCGGCCGCGGTGCCGGCCGCGACCGACGCGCCCAGGGTGATCCACGACGAGGCCAGCGCCACGATGATCGTGACGATCAGCCAGGCGATCAGCTCCTTGATGATGTCGACGACCAGTTCCTCGGCCTGCTCGGCGCCGATCGCGCACTGCTCGAGCATCTCGGCCGTGCCGTTGAAGTGCTCGACGATCTGGGCGAGGCTGGTCGCCAGCTCACCGATCTCCCGGTTGAACGCGGTCGCGGCGTCGCCCTCCCAGGCGGCCATCAGCTTGGCCCGGGCGTCGACCTCCTGCGTGATGAGCCCGTCGACCGCGGTCGCGGCCTGCTTCCAGGCCTGAGCCTTGGCGCGCAGCCCCTCGGGGTCGCCGGTGACCTGGTCGAGCGGGTGCGACAGGAAGTCCACGATCGGCTTGACGATGTGCAACGCCGCGCCGGCCGGCGCCAGCCAGCCGTCGATGCGCATCGCACCGGATTCGGCACGCGCCATGATCACTTACCTCCGTATCGCTGTGCGGCGGCCAGGTCGGCCGAGCGATAGGCGTCGCGAATGGCCTCCATCGCGTCGGCCAGCGCGTCGAAGACCGTCCGGCCGTCGGTGAGCACCTGGAGACCGTCCTCGCAGCGCTCGCTGTACTTCCCGGCGATGCCTTGCGACTCCTGGAGCAGGCCGAAGCTGTCACCGCTCACGTCGGCGTCGGTCAGCCCCTGCTTGGCACGGTCGAAACCGTCGGCGATCTGAGTCGCCGCCTGCCGATAGCCGTCCAGCGCCTGTAAGGCGATCTTGGTGGTATCCACTTTGCGCGTTCCCTCCCCATGGAACCCCGCCGGCGGCGCGTCACCCTCCCAGCGCGCGCAGCACGACGGACGATTGTTTCTTCAGCAGGTTGACGACGCCGGTGGAGCCGTCGGCGTAACGCAGCTCCAGGCGGCCCCGCCGCATCAGGCCCTTCGGCGCCGGTCGGGCGCCCACGACGGCGGTGCGTGGCAACGATCCGACCAGGTCGAACTTGTAACTGCCGGGGCCGAGCAACTCGCCGCGCGCGATGATGACGCGCCGGTCGGTCAGCACCAGCTTGGCCCAGCTCGCCTCGTGGATCAGGTCGTGCAGCGTGTGCGCCAGCGAGTCGGGCGGTCCGGAGACCGCGCGCCCCCAGAACGCTCGCCGCATCAGCTGGGTGTTCTCGCCGACCAGCCCGAGGGTGAGCAGCCGGAGGACGAAATTGCCGAGTTCGGGGCCGACCCGGACCGGGCCGGTGGCGCCGGGATCGGCGGACGTGATGATCGCGGCCACCGACAACTCCTCGCCCGGAGCGAGGATCGGCGCCACGTCACGGGCCATCGTCGCGGTGATGTCGTCGGGCACATCGGGAATCTTGGCATGGTTCGGCCGAGGTGGCTATGGTGCCTGCGCGCCCTGTGGATAACTTATGGGCCTTGGACACACCGGGGAGGCGGCCATGGCCGGAATGAACAATTTGGATGACCTCGCTCATTACGCGCTCGACCAGGTGGACCGGCTGCGCCGGGCCCAGGAACGGCTCGAGCACGCCAGCGCCGAGGGCCGGTCGCCCGACGGGCTCGTCGTCGCGCGTACGGGAGCGGGCGGGCTGCTGAAGGATCTGCGGATCGACGAGGCCGTCCTGCGCAGCGGAGCCGATCGGGTGTCGCAGGCGGTCACCGCGGCGATCACGGCCGCTCAGGCGGCGTACAACGAGCAGGCCGACGACATCATGGGCGGCGAGATGGGGATGCGGCCCAGCGAGTCGGCCAGCGAGTTCGACCGCGGGATCGCCCGCATCGACGAGCTGACCGACCAGCTCGAGGACCTGACCCGCCGGATGGAGCGTTGACGGCCGTCGGCGTACGCCCGGCGACCGAGGCTGACGGGGACGCCCTGGCGGACCTGCGGCGCGAGTGGACCGAGGAACAGGCCGGCGGACCCATCGACGACCCCGGCTACGAGCAGCGCATGGCCGATTGGCTGACCCGGACCGCCGCCGACTCGCGTACGTGGGTCGCGGTGCTCGGGGGGAAGCCGATCGGCCTGCTCCACGTCGCGCTCCTCGAACGCATGCCACGGCCCGGCCACCCGCCGTCGCGGTGGGGCTACGTGACCAGCCTCTACGTCCGGCCGCCGCACCGCGACGGGGGCGTCGGCCGGCGGCTCCTGGACGAGCTGCTCGCGTACGCCCGCGACGCCGGACTGCGCCGGGTGGTCCTGCACCCCAGCGACCGAGCCGTGCCGTTCTACGAACGTGCCGGGTTCGCCCCGGCGTCGGCGCTCATGATGCGGGGACCGGTGGCTTGAGCGTGTGCTCGTGCCCGACGATCTCGAAACCGGCCGCCCGGTACACGCCGACGGCCGGTTCGTTGTCGGCGGGCGGCAGCACGGCGACGGCGCTCGCGCCCAGCTTGCGGAGTTCCTCGGCGGTGGCCAGGACGACGGCCCGCCCGTAGCCCCGGCGGCGATAGCGGGGATGGGTGCCGACCGGTTCGAGCACCGCGCACCGGCCTGGCCCGGCGAACCAGCCCACGGCGGCGGCCGCGGCGAAGCCGCCCGGCGTACGCACCAGGACGTCGACGGCGTAGCGACCGGCGGGGGAGGCGTGCATCTGCCGCCAGCGCGCCACCGTGAAGGTCGACCGCTGGAAGGCCGACCGCTGCACGTCCACCCGGGCCGCGGCGTCGGCCTCGCCGACGAGGACATAGGGGAACTCGACGTCGATCGGGGCGGTCAGCGGCAGCACGAAATGCGCCGCCGGCGACGGGTCCTCCGTCCAGCCCGCCTGCAACAGTGCGGTACGCACTCCCGACTCGGGCGCGAGCTCGACCGGCCCGCCGTCGCGGACGATCTCGCCGACCACAGCGGTCAGCAGCACCGGGTCGGCTTCCACCCGCGGCGCGAGCGTGATCCGGCGTACCGGATCGTCGAACAGCTCGACGGCGACCGGGCCGGTGGCGTCCGACCAGAGCGCCAGCGCGGATCGGACGGTCTCCTCCTCGAAGCGCAGGAACCAGCCGACGTCGCCGACGTGCAGGGAACTGGTGGACCGGCCGGGCTTGGCCCACGCGCGCAGCGCGTCGAGCGCGAGGCCGCAGTCGTCTCGGCCCAGGGGTGTGCGCATCATGGGGCCGACGCTAGAAGGCCAGGGCAACGGGCCGCATGCGAATTTTCGATCTCTCTGCCCGGTTAGGCGCAGCGGACAACTAAGAATGCCGCAGGTGAACCAGCGTTAAAGGGTGCATCCCGGCTTCGTGGTTCAGGGGGTCGAGGGCTAGGCTCAGTCAACGTGACACGCCGCGCGAAAATCGTCTGCACCCTCGGCCCCGCGACCAGTAGCCCCGAGCGGCTCAAGGGCCTCATCGACGCGGGCATGAACGTCGCCCGCCTCAACTTCAGCCACGGCGACCACGCC
>JABFYB010000799.1 GCA_013361475.1 Hamadaea sp. | reverse complement strand
CCGTGGCGATCACCTCTTCGGTCGCGGGGTCGAAGACAGGGAAGGTCGCGGCGGCGGCGCGGCCGTCGGGCCAGAGCCCGGTCTCGGGGACAAGCCGATCCAGCAGATCGGGAGTGAAGGTAGGCAGCGATGCGTCGTTCATCAGAGTCCTTCCATGAGTGTGGTCGGGTACGGGAACACGGGTTCTGGAGCACGAAACGGCCGGGCGGTCGCGAGGACGGCCCAAGGGCGACGCGCCTGCAAGGCCGACGGTCGTCAGCCGCCCCCGAACTCGGGGCGGATGCACCGATGGCACAGCGCAAGAGTCAGCGACGCGAGCCATATCCGGACGAGCGTCTGCGATCTCGCTTCAGTACCGGCAGCTCGCGGGCGAACGAGACCGCCGCCACGAGGGCTGACAGCCGTCAGCGGCGAGCACGCGCCTGAGGCAGCAGCGGACCTGGTCGTAGGCCGGGACGGCGACCGGCGCACTCGCCGCCCCCGACCGGCAGAGGAGCCCCGCGGGTAGCGTGAGCCGGACCGGCAGTCCGCTCACGCTACCCGCGGCTGCCGAGGCCGGACCAGCATCTTGCCGGTGTTGTGTCCGGTGAACAGCCCGAGGAACGCCTCCGGCGCCCGCTCGATGCCGTCGATGACGGTCTCCGCCGTCACGATCCGCCCGTCCGCCAGCCAGCCGGTCATCTCTTCCCGGAAGGCGGCGTGCAGGTCGCGGTGGTCGGTGATGAGGAACCCGCGCAAGGTCAGCCGGCGACTCACCAGCGTGCCCAGGTTGCGTGGCCCCGGCACGCCGTCCTGGAGGTTGTAGTCGGCGATCGACCCGCACACCGCGGCACGTCCGAAGTCCCTCATCGCCGCCACCGCGGCTTCGAGCTGCGGACCGCCGACGTTGTCGAAGTAGACGTCGAGGCCGTCCGGCGTCAGCTCCGCGAGGCGCTGAGCCAGGTCGGGCACGTGATAGTCGAATCCCGCGTCGAAGCCGAACCGCTCGGTCAGGGCGGCCACCTTTTCCGGTGTCCCGGCCGAGCCGATCACTCGCGCCGCGCCTTTGATCCTGGCGATCTGGCCGGCGATGCTGCCCACCGCGCCGGCCGCGCCGGAGACGAACACGGTGTCGCCTTCCCGCAGTTCGGCGATGCGGACCAGCCCGACGTAGGCCGTGAAGCCGGTGGTCCCCAGCGGCCCCAGGTAGAGCGAGGTGGACAGGCCGGGCAGTGGTTCGACCTTGCGGAACAGCTTCTCGTCGGCCTGGGCGACGTCACGCCAGCCCAGGTCGTGCGTGACCAGATCGCCCACCTTCAGCTCGGTGGATCGCGATTCGACCACCCGTCCGACGGCGTCGCCGGTCATTGTCTCGTGGAGCTTGAACGGCGGGATGTAGGACGGTGCGTCGCGCATGCGGCCGCGCATGTACGGATCGACGGAGACGAAGTCGTTCACGACCCTGACCTCGTCCGGCCGGAGATCGGGCAGTGGTTCCGTGACGATCTCGAAGTCGTCGGGGGAGGGGAGTCCGGCGGGGCGCCGGACGAGGCGTGCCTGTGTGCTGATGCCGTATGTCATCTGATCACCTCTCGTTCGGCCGGCTGGGCGATCTTCGTCGCGTCAGCGGCGGGCGGGAAGCACACAGAGATTATGGTCATATGACCAAGTCGAATGACAAGGTCTTGGCCCGGCTCACTTCAGGTCGGGCACCAGCGCCTCGACCATGGTGATGGCATGCTTGGTGTCGGCCCGCAGCCTGGCCGTGTCCTGGTGGGCGTTCCACTGCAGGTTCATGCCGTCGAGCACGGCGATGATCATCCGGCTGAGCTCGCTCACGATCGACGCGTCCTCGCCGTCGCGCATCGAGGCGAGCAGTACGGCCTCGTAGCGATCCATCGACAACGAATAGACGTCCGCCGCCAGCAGGGACTGCGTCCCCTGCTGGCGCATCGCCCACTGCAGGAGATCGAACTGGGCCCGCGCGTAGTCCTCGTTCGCCACGATGAAGTCCACCCCACGGGTGAGCAGGCGAACCGCGGCCGTACGAAGCCCTTCCTTGGGCGTGCCCGCGGCGACGCCCGCGGCCTCGGCGACCAGGTTCGCCTGGCGCTCGAAGACGGCCCAGAAGAGCTCCTGCTTGGTATGGAAGCAGTAGTGCAAGGAGGCGAGCGGAGCGCTGGCCTCCTCCGCGATCCGGCGGGTGGTCGCCCCGGCGACACCGTGTTCCGCGATCACCCTCAGCGTCGCCTTCAGGAAGTCTTCCCGTCGCTGCTCCGCGGGCACGCGAGCCATGAAACGCCTCCTAGACCTTTGACCAAGTCAGACGTCTAGATCATAGCCGCTGAGAAGACGGCGTGTTCACGCGAGTTCGAAGCGCCGCCCCGCCTCCCGGGCGGGTCGGCTCGGAGTCGGGGGCGCCACCAGGACGACCTCGGTGCTTCTTTCCGCAGGTGCAGCCGAGTACATCCTTGACATCGAAGCCTGAACTCCACCATCTTGGTCAGATGAACAAGTCAGCTGTTCATGTCACTGAGTCACTCCATGCTCGGAGGGGATCGCGATGACTGACGTAACCATTCTGGGTGCCGGATTCATGGGGGCCGCGATCGCCCGGGTGCTGATCGGCCGAGGCAGGGCGGTGGCCGTGTGGAACCGGACCCCTGCCAGGACCGAGCCCCTGAGAGAAGCCGGCGCCGCGGTGGCACGGGACCTGGCCGAAGCACTGACGATCAGTCCGGTCGCCGTCTCCGTGCTGTCCGACTACCCGGCGCTCGTCGCCCAGCTGGAGTCGGTCGAGTCGCTCGAGGGTGTCGATCTGGTCAATCTCACCACCGGGCACCCGCACGAGGCCGACGAACTGGAAGAACTGGTCACGGCACGCGGCGGCCGGTTGCTCGAGGGCGCAATCATCTGCTACCCGTCCCACATCGGTACCGAGCGGGGAGTCGTGAAGTTCTCCGGGCCGGCGGAACTGTGGCGGCGGCACGGCGAGTTGCTCCACCTCCTCGGAGCCGGCGCCGAGCATCTGGGCGAGCCGGTCCGGCTGGCCAACGTGCTCGACGCCGCCCAGCTCGGGTTCTACGTGCCGGCGATCGGCGCCGCGATGGAGGCCGCGGCGTACGGCGCCCGCGAAGGTCTCGGATTCGCCGCGCTCCGCCCCGTGCTCCTGCACGGCCTTGACGTACTGACCGAGTTCCTGGCCAAGCGCGAAGAGATGATCGCCAAGGGCGACTTCGCGGCCGAGGACTCCTCGGCGGACGTCTACCTGGCCGCCATGCGTGGAGTGGCCGAGGCGATGACCCGCGCCGGTGTCGACGCGCGGCTGGCCCGGGCGGTGATCGGCCACCTTGAACAGGTGCGGGCCGCGGGCCACGGAGACGGCGACTTCGCCGGGATCTATCAGGTGCTCCGGGCCCAGGCCGAGGAGCGCGGGTGAGCCGGGACGTCACGCCCGGACGGGCCGCCGCGACTACGTACCCCGGACTGCAGGTCGAGTGTGACCGTGGTGTCGCGTGGCTGACGATCGACCATCCACCCATCAACCTCCTCGACGAGGAGCTGATCAGCAGCATAGAGGCCGTCGCGGCCGCGCTGCGCGACGACGACTCGGTACGCGTGGTGGTGCTCAGCAGCGCCGATCCGGACTTCTTCATCGCCCATGTCGACGCCTCGCGGATCCAGGGCGAACCGGCCGGTCGTCCCGTCCGGACCTCGGGGTTGGGCAGGTTCCACCGGATGACCGAGCAGTTCCGGACGATGCCGAAGGCGACGATCGGGGTCCTGGAAGGCCGGGCCCGGGGTGGCGGAAGCGAGTTGCTCGCCGCTCTCGACATGCGCTTCGGCGCCCGGGAGACGGCGGTCATCGCCCAGCCCGAGGTGGCGACCGGGATCATCCCCGGCGGCGGTGGATCGGCACGCCTGCCCAGGCTGCTCGGCCGCGGCCGGGCACTGGAGATCATCCTGGGCTGCGACGATCTCGACGCGGAGCTCGCCGAGCGGTACGGCTTCCTGAACCGGGCGCTGCCGCAGGATCAGCTGGTCGGATTCGTCCGCAGGCTGGCCGAGCGGATCGCGTCGTTCCCGGCGGAGAGCATCGCCCGGGCGAAGGCGGCGGTGCGGGCCGCCGAAGAGCTTCCGCTCGCCGAGGCCCTGATCGAGGAGGAACGGCTCTTCCACGAATCGCTGGCGACGCCTGCGGCACAAGAGCGCCTGGACCGGTTCCTCGCCATCGGCGGGCAGACCCGCGGATTCGAGCTCGATCTCTCCGACCACCTGACCGCGCTGGCCGACGTATCCGAATGGAGCGGGAGAACCCATGACCACATCTGACGCTGCCGGAGCCGGAACCGCCGAGTCCTTGCTGGTGACGGCCGAAGACGATCCCACCCCACTGGTTCTCTCGCTGTCACGGACCGTCCGGGCCGCGGGACGCCGGCCGGAACTGCGGGCCGCCGCGGCGACCTTGACGGGTGTCATCGGAGTGCGCTCGTCCGCCGACCATCAGTCGGCGACCTTCCGGTCCAGTGGCGGCAGGATCCACATCGTCCACGGCGTCTCCGCCGACGCCGATCTGGTCATCGGCTGGGATGCGGCCACCGAGTTCGAGTTGCGGACACTGCCCGGCCAGGACGACGAACGGATCGCCGTCCTGACCGCGGTCCTCAATCCGCCGCTCCCGCCCTGGCAGGACGCGGCGACCCGCTTCTGGCGCCAGACCGGCTCCGATCCCGGCATGCCGGGGAAACTCGTGGTGCGGTGTACCGACACCGGTGAGGAGCTGGCACTGGGTGACGCTCCTGCCGGTGTGATTCTGGCCGGCGGGGCGAACCAGCTGGCACGGACCCTGTCAGGGCTGGGCAACCTGTTCGACGACCTCTACGCGGGTGCTCTCTCGCTCGCCGGTACTCTGCCGCAGCTCTCGGTGCTGTGCGGCGCTCACTGGAAGGTCAAGTTCCATGGATGAAGTCAGGACGCAACTGTCCCGCTCGGAAGCCGAGCAGTGGTTGGCCGAACATGCGATCACCAGTGTCCGGGTCGAGGGGACGAATCTCGACGGGACGCTGATCGGCAAGAACGTCTCGGTGGCCAAGTTCCTCTCCGGGCTGGAGTCCGGCTTCGCCTTCGCCGACATCGCGGCCTTCGGCCTGGATCTCGGCAACGTGGCCTACTTCGGCTTCGCGATGCCGCCGTGGCGTACGAACATGGGTGACATCTTCCTGCGTGTCGACACCACGACGTTGTGCGTGTGGGAGCCCGGCCGGGCTTCGGTGATCGGTGACTTCTGGACGGCGGACGGGAAACCGTTGAGCGCCTGTCCACGCCATGCGTTGCGGCGGGCGATGACCGGAGCCGGTGAGCAGGGCTACGGGATCAAGGTCGCGGTGGAGATGGAGGCGACCGTCTTCGAGGAGTCGCTGCAGCAGGCTCGCCTGCGGGGATATCGGGACCTGACGCCATTGGGCGGTGCGGCGGGGGCCTGTTACGTGCTGGCGAAATCGGGCGACTGGGATGCGTACATGCGAGCCGTCGTCGCCCGGCTCGACGAGCTCGCCATCCCCTGGGAGGCGTGGAACGACGAGGCCGCCAGCGGGCAGGTCGAGCTGAACCTGGCGATCGGCGATCCGCTGACGGTCGCGGACCGTTGGGTACGAGCCCGTCAGGTGATGCGGGAGGTGGCCGACCGGTTGGGACATTCGGTGACCTTCATGGCCAAGTGGTGCGACGAGTTCGGTCAGGCGTCGCATCTCAATCTCTCGCTCGAACGTGACGGCGCCAACGCCTTCTACGCCCCCGACGGCCCGTCCGAGCTGATGACGCACTTCCTCGGTGGGGTGATGGCGTCGATGCCCGGCACGACGTCGCTCGCGATGCCGTGGATCACCTCGTATCGGCGACTGGTCGACCTCGAAGGGCCTCCGACCACGGTGAGCTGGGGCGTCGGCAACAAGACCACCGCGATTCGCGCCGTGGTAGGGCATCCGGCCTACTCCCGGATCGAGTACCGCGTGCCGGGATCCGATTCGAACGTGTACCTGGTGCTCGCGGCCGTGATCGGCACGGGACTGGCCGGCGTCGACCAGCGACGCGAGCCGCCACCGCCGTCGGACCTGATGGCCTGGCGGCTGCCGGCCGGCGCCGAACGGCTGCCACGCACCATGACGACGGCCGCCGAGGCACTGGCCGGTGACAAGGCCCTGAGCGCCGCGCTCGGCCAGGAACTGATCGACTACTGGATCGGGACCCGCCGCTGGGAGTGGCTCACCTACCACCGTCACGGTGGCGGCCCCGACTCCGATCTGACCGGCTGGGAGGCAAGGCGGTACTTCGAACTCGCGTGACCACGCCCTCTTCCGCGCGGCTCTGATCAGAGGACTACGCGCGGGCCCAGTTCGATCTCCTGCGGTGGGCGGCGTCCTGATCGCCTCGATGCGCGCCGGCGTGGACGAGCTCAGCCGGATGATCATCGCCGTGCACGACGGGATGAACGCGCGACATGCGCAGCCAGGGGCTTCGTGTGCGGTGGACGGCCTGTCCTGCGTCCGGCCGGAACACCCGAGGCGTCATCCCATCTTCAGTCTCCCCTTGACATTGCTTCGGTGACGCGCTGTGATGCTGTCACTTGACTTAGTCGTATGAACAAGTCGGTCGACCTTCGAGAGGAAATTTCCGTCATGGCACTCACCACGCTGCCGGCTTCGGCCGGCGCCGACGAGGTCGTCGAGGTCATCGAGCGCGACGGTGGCGTCATCGTCGAGGACTTCGTGGACGAACCGACGCGGGCCGGGCTGGAGAGCGATCTGCGTCCGATCCTGGCCAACCTCGGCTTCGGGCAGGACGACTACTTCTCCGGCACCAAGACCCGCCGCCTCGGGGCACTGTTCAAGCACACGCGGCATGCCCAGGCCATCGCCCGGCAGCAGCACTTCCGCGCCGCGGCCGACCACTTCCTGTGCGTGCCCGAGCACATCTTCCTCGGACCGGACCGGGTGACGACCGTGCCGACCGTCCAGGTGGGCGTCACCCAGGCGATCGACATCCACCCGGGCGAGGGGAGCCAGCCGCTGCACCGCGACGACTCGGTGTGGCAGTGGCGTCATCCCGAAGGCGGCCGGCAGGCCCGCGTCCAGGTGATGGTCGCGGTCACCGACTTCACCGCCGACAACGGCGGCACGCTGGTGATCCCCGGCAGTCACAAGTGGGACGACGACCGGGCGCCGCGGCAGGAGGAGGCGGTGCCGACCGAGATGAAGCGCGGGTCGGGACTGATCTGGCTCGGCGGCACGTACCACGCGGGCGGCAACAACCGCACCGACACGTCACGCTTCGGCATCACGGTGACGCTCGACCTCAGCTATCTGCGCCAGGAGGAGAACCACTACCTGTCGCTGACCCTGGACGAGGTCGCGGCCCTGCCCGACGACATCCGCCGGCTGATCGGATACCAGGCCAGCGAGCCCACCTGCGGCTGGATCGAGCGGGACGGGATCATGCGCGACCCGCACTTCCTGTTCGAGGACGGCGAGCTGGGCGCGGCGCAGGTGTCGATGGGCCGTCGCGAGACCGCCTGAACCCCCGTTCCACGAAAGGAGCCCGCTGTGCGACCCCTGACACCGCGGCGATCGGGACGCTGGCCCTCGGTAGTGATCGTCGGCAGCGGCATCGGCGGCCTGTGCGCCGCCATCCAGCTGAAGCGGCTCGGGGTGACCGAGCTGACCATCCTGGAGCGTGCCGGTGAAGTCGGCGGCACCTGGCACGCCAACCGCTACCCCGGGGTCGCCGTCGACACCTCGATCCTCAACTATTCCCTGTCGTTCGACCCCGACCCCGGGTGGAGCCGCCTGTACGCCGGCGGCCCGGAGCTCCAGGCGTACCTGGTCGGTCTCAGCCACCGCTACAGCCTGCGCGAGCACATCAAGTTCGGTGTCACGGTGGAGCAGCTCGCGTACGACGAAGCGGCCGGCGAATGGGCCGTCGACACGGTCGGCGGGGAGAGCTTCCGGGCGCAGATCGTCGTCTCCGCGACGGGAGTACTCAGCAACCCCGCGATCCCGGACATCACCGGCCTGGATTCCTTCGAAGGCCGGATCCTGCATTCCGCCGAGTGGGACAGCGGTTTCGAGGCCGGCGGCAGGCGGATCGCGCAGATCGGCAGCGGCGCGACGGCGGCTCAGCTGGTGCCGGAGCTCGCCGAGGACGCCGAGATGGTGCACGTCTTCCAGCGGTCGGCGCCATGGGTGCTGCCTCGGGACGACCGGCCGATCGGGAAGGTCGAGGCGGCCGCGCACAGACGCCTTCCGTGGCTGCTGAAGGTCCGGCGCTGGCGCCGCTTCTGGCTGAACGACCGGATCGCACTCGGCTTCGAGCGGCAGGACCGGACGATTGAGCGGCAGGAGGCGATCGCCAAGGCGTTCATCGAGCGCTCGATCGCCGATCCCGAGCTGCGTCGTCTGGTGCTGCCCGACTACAGCATCGGCTGCAAACGCCGGGTGATGTCCGACGACTGGTACCCGGCGCTGCAGCGCCCCAACGTCGAGCTGGTACCGCACGAACTGCGCGAAGTCCGTCCCCGATCCGTGGTCGGCGGCGACGGAACCGAGCGGGAGGTGGACACGATCGTCTTCAGCACCGGCTTCCGGGTGCGGGATCTGGTGCCGATGAAGGTCTTCGGCGTGGCGGGCGAAGAACTGCACGACGCCTGGGCGGACGGCGCTGCGTCGTACCTGGGGTTGTCGGTGCACGGCTTCCCCAACCTGTTCTTCGTCATGGGGCCGAACACGGGCATCGGTTCGGGCTCGGCGACGTTCATGATCGAAGCCCAGGTCCGTTACATCACCAGCGCCGTGGACCAGATGCGCCGGCATCGCCTGCACAGCGTCGACGTGCGCCGGGAAGTCCAGGCCGCCGCCTACGACGAGGTGCAGTCCCGGCTGGCCGGCAGTGTCTACGGATCCGGCTGCGTCGGCTGGTACCAGAGCCCCAACGGCAAGATCGACACCCTCTGGCCGGGGCTCAACGCGGAGTACTGGTGGCGGACCAGGCGCTTCAAACGGTCGCTCTACCACTGCCGGCCGGTTCGATCGGAGCAGGCGGCATGAGAAGGATCACCGCGGCGGTCCTCGCCCAGGCGCCTGGCCGGCTCGAACTGCAGGAACTGGTGCTGTCCGATCCCGACCCTGACGAGGTGCTCGTCCGGATCGCCTACGCCGGCCTGTGTCACTCGGACCTGCACGAGATCGACGGGACCTTCGACACCACGCCGCCGATCGTGCTGGGTCACGAGGCCGCGGGGGTCGTCGTAGAGGTGGGGTCGAATGTCCGCGATCTCGCCGTCGGAGATCGGGTGGTGACGTGCCTGTCGGTGTTCTGCGGCCGTTGCCGCGCCTGTGTCCGCGGCCTGCCGTCCAGCTGTGATCGACGGACCGAGCTCGCGACCGGCAGGCCGGACCGGCTGACCACCCCGGCCGGGCGTCCGGTCCGGCCGACGGCGGGCATCGGCGCGTTCGCCGAGATGGCGGTCGTGCACCGCAACGCGCTGGTGGCGATTCCGCCGGCGATGCCGTTGCCGACGGCGAGCATCCTCGGATGCGCCGTGACCACCGGTATCGGCGCGGTGGTCCGGCGCGCGCGGGTGGAGCCCGGGTCGAGCGTGGTGGTGATCGGCGCCGGCGGTGTCGGACTGGCCGCGATCCAGGGAGCGCGGCTGGCCGGCGCACGCCTGATCATCGCGGTCGACCTCGTCCCGGAGAAGCTGGCCGCGAGCGTCGAACTGGGTGCCACGCACGCGTTCGACGGACGCGACCCCGGCGTGGTCGCCGCGGTGCGTGAGGTCACCGGCGGGGGAGCCGACCATGTCATCGAGGCCGTCGGAGTGGCGTCGGCGGTCGAGCGGGCGATGGCGATGCTCGCGCCGGGCGGCGTCGCGACGGTGATCGGCATGGTGCCGTCGGACCCGCCGATCCGCCTGGACGGGAATGACCTGTTCTTTCTCGAGAAGACCCTGCAGGGCTCGTTCATGGGATCGAACCAGTTCGTCCGTGACATCCCCGCGTACGTCGGCCTGCAGCTGCAGGGCCGGCTCCAGCTCGACCGGCTGGTCAGCGAGGTGATTCCGTTCGAGGCGATCAACGACGGGTTCGGGTCGCTCGCCGGGGGCCGAAGCCGCCGGGTCGTGGTGGAGATCCAGTCCGGGGAAGGAGGGCGATGACCGCGCCGTTGGTAGGGATCACCGGCCGGAGAAGCAGTGGCCGGCTGGCGGCCGGACGAGACCCGCGTTTCGTCGACGTGCAGTTCGACAGCTACTTCTCGGACTTCGCCCGGTGGATCGCGGCCGCCGGCGGGATCCCTGTTCACCTGCCCTTCGAGGCGTCCCCCGGCGAGGTGGTCCGGCGGCTCCAGGCGGTCGTGATCACCGGAGGGCAGGACGTGCACCCGCGCCGGTGGCACGGTGACGATCATGTCGATCCGTCGCTTGCCACGGACCCACGACTGAGCTTCTCCGCCTATGACGACGAGCGGGACGGGTATGAGATCGAGCTGGTCCACGCGGCCCTGGACGCCGGTGTCCGGCTCCTGGGTGTCTGCCGCGGGCACCAGATCCTGAACGTGGCGCTCGGCGGCACGCTCGTGCCGGACCTCCCCTCCAGCCACGTGCGGCACGACTCACCCCTTTCCGCCCCCCACGGCGGGACACCGGACCATGAGGTCGACTTCGGACCAGGAACCCTCGCCCGCCGGCTGTACGGTGCCCACGCGATCCGCAACTCATGGCACCACCAGGCGATCGACACCTGCGGTGTCGGCCTGGTGGTCACCGGCAGGTCCAGGGACGGGGTGATCGAGGCCGTCGAGATCCCCGGGCAGCCCGTGCTCGGTGTGCAGTGGCACCCGGAGTGGCAGGCGGGCGGCGACCCCGCCTTCGCCTGGTTGACCTCGGCCCACGACGACCAGGAACGGAGTACGGATGAGATTTGAACGATCCGCGCCGGCCACCCTCGCCGAGTGGGAGGCGGTCTGGGCCAAGACCAGCCTGCCCGCCGGGATGTGGCTCGACGGTGAGTGGAACGCCGCCCTCGACGGGTCGGTGGCGACGCTGGTGACGCCGAGGGACGGCAGCGACCTGACGGTGGTTCCCGCTGGCCGGGCCGAGGACGTCGATCGCGCGGTGGCCGGCGCCCGTCGCGCGTTCGAGGCCGGCACCTGGTCGCGCCTGCCGCCGAGGGAGCGCGGTGACGTACTGCTGCGCTGGGCGGATCTGATGGAAGAGCATCGTGAAGAGCTCGCGCTGCTCATCGCCCTGGAGATGGGCAAGCCCGCGGCCACCGCCTGGGCGGTGGAGGTCCGGACCAGCATCGGGCTGGTCCGCTGGTACGGCGAGCTGGCCGACAAACTGATGGACGAGTCGCCGCGAGGGCGCCCGGACTCGGTGGCGATCGTGAGCCGCGAACCGCTGGGAGTGGTCGCGGCCATCACCCCGTGGAACTTCCCCATGACGTTGTCGTGCTTCAAGGTGCCGGCGGCCTTGGTGGCCGGCAACTCGGTGGTTCTCAAGCCCGCCTCGCAGACACCGCTGTCGATGCTCCGGGTGGCCGAACTCGGCTCGCGGGCCGGTCTGCCCGACGGTGTCTTCCAGGTGGTCACCGGCAGTGGCCCGGTGATCGGCGACGCACTGGCCCGCCACAGGGGCGTGGACACGCTGTCGTTCACCGGATCGCCGGCCGTCGGAGCCAGGTTGCTGCGCGCGGCCGGCGAGTCCAATCTCAAGCCTGTCGCGCTCGAACTGGGCGGCAAATCGCCCAATCTCATTTTCGAGGACGTCGACGACCTCGACGCCGCCATGGACACCGCGGCCTGGGCCATCGCCTTCAACTCCGGCCAGATGTGCACGGCGGGCTCGCGGCTGCTCGTCCACGCGTCGCTCCATGACGAGGTCGTCGCCGGGGTGACGGAACGGCTGGCCGCGGTGCGCGCCGGCGATCCGCTCGACCCGTCGACGGAGTTCGGGCCGCTGGCGACCCGGCGCCATCGTGAGGACGTCGCGGCCGAGATCCGCAGGGGGCGTGAGAGCGGCGCCCGGCTCGTGCTGGGGAGCGAGGAGATTCCCGGCGGCCCGGGATTCCACCTGCCGCCGGCGGTCTTCACCGGGGTGAGCCCGGGCGACCGGCTGGCTCAGCACGAGATCTTCGGGCCGGTACTGTCGGTGCTCTCGTTCCACGACGAGGACGAGGCGATCGTGATCGCGAACCACTCCGACTACGGCCTGGGCGCCTCCGTCTGGACCGGCAGTCTGCGGCGCGCTCATCAGGTGTCACGCCGGATCGTGGCCGGGACCGTCTGGGTCAACTGCTTCGAGGAAGGCGACGCCTCGGTGCCGTTCGGCGGCCGGAAGCTGTCCGGGCACGGTGCCGACAAGAGCGTGCACGGCCTGGACAAGTTCACCGCACTCAAGACCACCTGGATGGCGCTCTGACGCGCCGAGGACACCATGAGGAGGACCCCGTGGGTCAACTGGAAGGAAAGGTCGCCGTCATCACCGGCGCCACCAGCGGCATCGGCGAGGCGATGGCGCGCCGGTACGCCGAGGAGGGCGCCGACCTCGTCGTCAACGGCCGCCGTACGGATCGGGGCGAGGCGCTGGCCGCGGAGTTGCGCCGGGACGGCACCCGGGTCGAAGTGGTGACCGGCGACGCGGCCGACGCCGGGACCGCGACGGCGATCGCCGAGCGGGCCCGCGCGGTGTACGGGCGCATCGACGTCCTCGCGCTCAACGCGGGCGTGATCACCTACGCGAGCTTGTGGGACATCGACGAGGAGGACGTCGACGCGATGCTGGCCGTCAACCTCAAGAGCCCGTGGCTGGTCGCGAAGGCCTGCCACCGGCTGATCAGCGACGGAGGCAGTGTCATCGTCACCGCCTCGGTCAGCTCCTTCGACGTGTATCCCGGCGAAGGGATCTACGGCATGACCAAGGCGGGCGCGCTGCACCTGGCCAAGGCGATGGCGCAGGAGCTGGCCCCACGCCGGATCCGGGTGAACGCCCTGTGCCCAGGGTTCGTCGGCGAAGCGGGGATGGCCTACGACGCCATCAACACCAGCGAGGATCCTGAGGCGCTGACCCGGGAGTACATCGCGGTGACGCCGCTGGGCCGTGCCTGCACCATGCGCGAGGTGACCGACAGCGCCGTCTTCCTGGCCGGCGACATGTCCACGTTCATGACGGGCACCAGCCTCGTACTGGACGGTGGCCTTCTTGTGGCGCCCTGAGGCCGAGACGCGGGATCCTGCCACCCGCCCGTGGTTCACCCGGCTGGACGACGACGCGCGTGAGGCGGCGCGCCGTTTGACGAAGATCGTGCCGCGGCCCTTCCACCAGCTCGGCGTGGAGGCGTCACGTCGTGTGCGGTTCCCCGTCCTGCCGCGGGGGCCCGAGGTGTTCGACGTCCGCGACGTCGAGATCGAGGTCGCCGGGGGCGTCATCGAGGCCAGGATCTATCGGCCTGCTGACGAGATCGGTCTTCCGATGCTCGTCTACTTCCACGGCGGAGGGTTCTTCCTCGGTTCGATCGGTGGCGTCGACGCGTTGTGCCGTGGCCTCGCCGTCCGGTCGGGTTGTGTGGTGGTGTCGGTCGGCTACCGCCTCGCGCCGGAGCATCCCTTTCCCGTTCCGGCCGATGACTGCCTCGCGGCCGCCTTGTGGGCGGCCGGACACGCGGGGGACTGGGGCGCCGACCCGGCGCGCGTCGCGCTGGGCGGCGACAGCGCCGGCGCCACACTCGCGGTCAGTACGGCGATCGGGCTGCATGGCCTCGGGGCGGCTGCTCCCAGTTGCCTGCTCCTGGCCTATCCGGCCGTCGACCTGACGTTCTCGGCGCCTTCGTGGACGGAGTTCGCCGACGCGCCTCTGATCACGACCGAGGACGCGCGCTGGACCTGGGAGATGTACCTGGGCGAGCACGGAGCGGACGACCCGCGTGCGGTGCCCAACCGGGCAGATGACCTCTCGTTCCTGCCGCCGACCCTGGTCCTGACGGCCGAGGTGGACGTCCTGAGGGACGATGCCGCAGCCTTCGCGAACCGCCTGGCGGGCGAGGGCGTGACCGCCCGGCACCGCCGGTACCCCGGTGTCTTCCACGGCTTCTTCACCGAGCTCGGCCTATATCGCAGAACCGGACTCGCCGTGGCGGAGTCGGCCGGTTTCCTGCGGCAGGTTCATCGGATGCCTTGACAGTCCTCGATCGGCGCCGGAAAACTACCAACAGATCTAGTCGTTTGTCCAAGTCAGTCGACTCCGACAGATCGGGAACAGATCGGAGAGTCCTGTGATCGGCACATCATCGGGTCTGAAACGCTTCGTCCTCCTCGGCGCCCTGGTGGCGTGCGTCGTCCTGCTCAGTTCCTGTACGGGGACCGCCGAGCGCTCGGGCGGCGTCACCACCGGGGCGCAGCTCCGGGAGGCGCAGGCCCGCGTCGACAAGCTCTACGCGGGCACCCACACGCGACCACCGGCCGACTCGCCGAAGCCCGCCGCGGGCAAGAACCTCTGGGTCATCTCCTACGGCCAGTCCTTCGTCTCGTCGGCCACCACCGCGGCCGCCGCCGAAAAGGCCGCCGAGACTCTGGGGTGGCGGGTCACCGTGGTCGACGCCAAGTTCAACCCGGCGACCGCCCTCGACGGGATCCGGCAGGCGGTCGCCGCCGGGGCCGACGCCCTGTTCACGATCTACTGGGACTGCTCCGCGGTGAAGGCGGGCCTGATCGCGGCCCGGCAGGCCGGCGTGGTGACCGTCGCCAACGAGGCGCAGGACTGCGAGGGCAAGCCGCTCTACGACCACGTGGTCTCCTACAACCCGGGCTTCTACGACGGCAACGACGGCGGCTTCCTCGGATACCTGCGCGGCTGGGCCGCGGCGCTGGCCGACTACACCATCGTCAAGACCGAGGGCAAGGCGAAGGCGATCGTGTTCAGCCAGACCGACACGGTCTCGTCGAGAGTCGCCTACGACGGCTACGTCGACCAGCTCGCCGCCTGCGCGGGTTGTGAGGTGGTCAGCACCGTCGAGTACGTCGGGTCGGAGGTCGGCCCGGCCCTCCAGCAGAAAGCGGAGCAGGCCCTTCTTCAGCACCCGGACGCCAACGCGCTCACCGTCTCCGGGGACGCCAACCTGACCGGTGGGGTGATCGCGGCACTCAAGTCGTCAGGCCGCTACGGCAAGATCGTGATCGCCGGCGGGGAGGGCAGCGCGGCGACCATTCCGCTCATGCGATCTTACCCGAGCTGGTGGGGCTTCAGCAATCTGCCGATCTCCTGGGAGGGCTGGGCCGCGGTCGACGCGATCAACCGGATTTTCAACTCCGGCACGCCGGCGGCGAAGTCCGGGATCGGCTACCAGATCGTCGACAAGGAGCACAACACGCCGCCCGGCGACGAGGCCGTCGCGTACAAGAACGGCGAGCCGATCGACTTCGCCTCGCTGTACCGCCAGGTCTGGAGCACGGCGCCATGACAGAACCGACCCCGGCCCTGCAGGTCGGCGGGCTCACCAAGTCGTTCGGCGCCACCCGGGCGCTGGACGGGGTCTCGTTCACCGCGCGGCCAGGGACGATACATGCTCTGCTGGGCGGCAACGGCTCGGGCAAATCGACCCTGATCAAGATCCTCGCGGGCGTGCAACCCGCCGATGCCGGTGTCGTGCGGGTGGCCGGGCGGGCTCTCGACGCGCGGGCGATCTCGCCGGTCCAGGCCCGCGAGCTCGGGCTGCGATTCGTTCACCAGCAGACGTCGACGTTCGCCGAGCTGAGCGTGCTGGAGAACCTGTTCCTCGGCCACGGTTTCGACACCGGGTTCGGCTTCCGGGTGCCCTGGCGTCGCCTGCGAGCCCGGGCGGAGTCGTTGCTCGGCCGGTTCCACATCGAGGTGGATCCTGGAACCAGGCTGAGCGATCTCCGGCCGGCCACCCAGACGATGGTGGCGATCGCGCGCGCCCTGCAGGATCAGGAGGGCGCGCACGAAGGCGTCCTGGTGCTCGACGAGCCCACCGCGTCGCTCCCGGCTCCGGAGGTCGCGGTGCTGCTGGCCGCGCTGCGGCGCTTCGCCGCCGCGGGCCAGGCCATCGTGTACGTCACCCACCGGCTCGATGAGGTGCTGGAGGTCGCCGACACCGTGACGGTGCTCCGGGACGGCCGGCTCGTCGAAACGCGTCCCAGGGAAGGTCTCACTCGCGTGGCGCTGAGCGAGATGATCATGGGACGGTCGGTCGCGGCGCTGTCCACGGGAGCGCGCGGCGAAGGCGCCGCGCCGGCGATGCTCCGGCTGCGGGACGTGCACGCCGGTCCGTTGCGCGGTCTGGATCTGGAGGTCGGCGAGGGCGAGGTCGTCGGCATCGCGGGTCTGCTCGGCTCGGGGCGCTCGACCGTGCTGAGGGCCGTCTTCGGGCTCGTCCCGCCGGCCCGGGGCACGATCGAGATCGACGGCAGGCGCCTTGCCTCCTCCGGTGTGAGGGGCGCGATGCGGGCCGGGATCGCGTTCGTACCGGAGGACCGTGCGCGTGAGGGCAGCTTCGCCGGTATGACGGTGCTGGAGAATCTGTCGATGCCGTCCACCGGTCGCTGGTTCCGCGCCGGGCGGCTGAGACATCGAGCCGAGGCCAGGCAGGCGGCCGCGGACCTCCGCTCCCATCGGGTGAAGGCCGCCTCCGTCCATGCGGCGATGGGCTCGCTGTCGGGCGGGAATCAGCAGAAGGTCGTCGTTGCCCGCTGGCTGACCCGCGCACCGCGGCTGCTCCTGCTCGACGAACCTTCGCAAGGCATCGATGTCGGCGCCCGCTTCGAGATCTGGGAGCTGGTCCGGCGGGCGACCGCGGCCGGGACCGCGGTGCTGGTGGTCTCGTCCGACCTCGAAGAGCTGGCCGGTGTCTGTGACCGGGTGGTGGTGCTGCGCGGCGGCAGGGTCCGGGCCGAGGTCCGCGGCGGCGACCTGAGCGAAACCCACCTCGAACATCTCATCCAGGAGGCACCGTGAACGAGTCGACGATCCCGGCGGCTGTGACAGACGAGCGCCGGTCGGCCGTTGCCCCAGAGCGTCGGCGAACCATCGGCGCCGGGCGGTTCATCGAGGCGTATGCGCTGGTAGGGCTTCTGGTCGCCATCGCGATCTTCTTCGCGGTCTGGCCGAAGACGTCCGGATCGTTCGCGTCGGTCGCCAATCTGCAGATCCTGGTCGGCAACCAGGCCGTCATCGGGATCATCGCCTTGGGGGCCTTGATCCCGCTGATCGCCAACGAGTGGGACCTGTCCATCGGCGCCGTCGCCGGGGTGACCGCGGTGTTCACCGCGGCGGCCTTGTCCGCCGGGCACGGCATCGCGCTGTCGGCGTTGATCGGCGTGGGCTGCGGCCTGGCCATCGGGCTCGTCAACGCACTCGTCATCACCCGGGCCCGGGTGAACGGCGTGATCACCACCCTCGGCGTCGCCACGATCCTGGAGGGGGTGGTCAACCAGCGTACGAACGGCGTCGCCATCACCACCGACATCCCGGACGCGGTGGTGGACTTCGGTCTCGGGACCACGGCCGGCGTTCCGAGCCTGGCACTGGTGCTGATCGCCGTCGCGCTGCTCGTGTACTACGTGCTGGATCACACGCCCTGGGGTCGCTACCTGTACGCGCTCGGCAGCAGCCCCTCGGCCGCACGGCTGGTGGGAATTCGCAACGGGGTGGTCGTCGGCGTCGCCTTCGTCTCGGCGTCCCTGCTGGCGGCCGTGGGTGGCGTGCTTCAGGTCGCCCGGCAGGCGGGCGCCGATCCGCGGGTCGGCGTGGGGTTCACGTTGCCCGCGTTGGCCGCCGCCTTTCTCAGTGCGGCTTCGGTCAAGCCCGGCAAGTACAACGTGGGCGGCACGATCGTGGCGATCTTCTTCCTCGCGGTGCTGAACAACGGCTTGAGTCTTGCCGGCGTGCCGGCGTACGTCAGCAGCTACCTCAACGGGGCCGCCCTGGTGGTGGGCGTCGGGCTCGCGGTCTGGCTCGGACGCCGCCGTACGCGTCAGGCCCCGCACGGCGGCTGAACCTCACCCGGCCATGAACCAGCCGCCGTTCACGTGAACGTGTTCGCCGGTGATGAAGCCGGCCGCGTCGCTGGCGAGGAAGGCGATCACAGCGGCCACCTCCTCGGGCTTGCCGAACCGGCCGAGCGGGGTGGCGGCGATCGCGGCCTCGCCCCGGGTGGCCATCAGCTGTTCGGTCATCGGGGTCTCGATCAGGCCGGGAGAGACCGCGTTCACCCGGATCCGGCGGGGGCCCAGCTCCCACGCGAGCGAGCGGGTCAGCGACAGGACACCCGCCTTGGAGGCGGCGTAGTGGGCGTGCCGGGCGCTGCCGCGGTGGCCCGCGACGGAGGCGACGGTCACGATCGAGGAGCCGGCCGTGAGGTACGGCGACGCGTCACGCAGCAGATGGAAGACGCCATCGAGGTTGATCGTCAGCACTCTGCTCCACAGCTCGTCGGTCGTCTCCTCCAGACCGGACTCCGGATAGATCCCGGCCGACGGGACGATGACGTCGATCCGCTGGTCCACCGAGGCCGCGAGCGCGATCAGAGCCGCGGTGCTGGTCGCGTCCGCGGCGTCGTGATGGGTCGCGAGCACCCCGCTCGAGATTCCGCCGAGCTCGTCCGCGAGCCGGTCGACGGCGTACTCGTCGGCGTCGGCGAGGACCAGCCAGGCGCCCCGCGCGGCCATGAGCCGCGCCGTGGCGCGGCCGATGCCGCCGGCGGCTCCGGTGATCACGACTACTCGCTGGGCGAAGTCCTGCTCGATCTCCATCTGTTCCTCCGCGCGCTCGGTTCTTGACACGACTGCGGTTCATGTATATCAACTGACTAGGTCATATGACCATATTCGGGAAAGGGTCGGGTATGCCCAACCGGGAAGACCTCGTTCAGGCAGCGCCATGGGTGCGGCTCGGTACGGTCGATGAGGACTGGGAGCTCGCCGATCCCGGTCTGCTGCTGCAGTTGCTCGGTCGTGCGCAGTGGATCAGGTCGTTCGAGAGGTACGTGCTCGACCTCGCCGGCCAATCGCTGGTGCACGGACCCGCGCACTCCAGCATCGGTCAGGAGGGCGGCGCGGTCGGCTCGGTCCTGCCGCTGCGGTCGGACGATTTCGTCAACGGCTCGCACCGCGGACACCACCAGTTCCTGGCCAAGGCGTTCGGGCACGTGTTGCCCGGCACGGCGGCAGGACTGCCCCGGCTCGGCCCTGAGGTCCACACCGTGCTGCGGCGGACACTTGCCGAGATCTGCGGCCTGGCCGCCGGTTACTGCGGCGGGCGCGGCGGCTCGATGCACCTGCAGTGGCGCGAGGCGGGGGCGATGGGGACCAACGCGATCGTCGGCGGCGGAGTCCCGCAGGCCGCGGGGTTCGCGTTCAACCAGAAGAGGGCGGGCACCGACGCGGTGACGGTGACCTACTTCGGCGACGGCGCGGTGAACATCGGGTCGGTGCTGGAGACGTTCAATCTCGCCGCGGCATGGAAGCTCCCGCTGTGCTTCTTCATCGAGAACAACCAGTACGCGGTGGCCACACCGGTCGCCCAGGTGACCGCGGAGCCCCGGTTGTCGGCGCGTGGACCGAGCTTCGGCATCCCCAGCTGGCAGGTCGACGGCATGGACGCCCTCGCCGTCCACATCGCCATGTCGGAGGCACTTGAGCACATGCGCGCAGGTGGAGGACCGACGATCATCGAGGCCGATGTCTACCGGTACTTCCACCAGAACGGGCCGTTCCCCGGCTCGGCCTTCGGGTACCGGGACAAGGCCGAGGAAGCCGCCTGGCGCGAGCGTGACCCGATCGACAGGCTGCGCCGGGCCGTGATCGAACGCGGGCTGGCGACCGGGGCCGAGATCGACGCGGCGGGGGACGCGGTCGACGAGGCGCTGCGCGACATCGGCAGGGAGTTCTTCGAGCCGGTGCCGGGTGGCAGACCGGGCGAGCGGAAGGTGGTCGCGAGCCTGTGGCCCGACCCGGAGTTCGTCGACGTCGGTGTCCGCGGCGATCTGTCCGAGCTCGACGGGAGCCGGTTCGAGGAAGAAGCGGGCTTCTCCGGCGAGCTGGCCGAGCGCCGGTTCATCGACGTGGTCAGCGATGTGATGGCCCGCAGAATGGAGACCGACGAGACGATCGTGGTGCTCGGCGAGGACGTCGACAGGCTGAAGGGCGGCACGAACGGCGCGACCCGGCGTCCGCTGCAGAAGTTCCCCGACCGGGTGCTCGGCACCCCGATCAGCGAGAACGCCTTCGCCGGCCTGGGCGGCGGGATGGCGCTCGACGGACGCTTCAAGCCCGTCGTCGAGTTCATGTACGC
>JABFYB010000115.1 GCA_013361475.1 Hamadaea sp. | reverse complement strand
CCGCTATTTCCGGACGCGGAACCGCAGATGTGTGACCTGCTCGGATGCCAGCAATCTCGTTCGTTCCAGCTCGATGTGCTGGGTGCCAAGCCGGTCGAACAGCCGGACGCCCGCGCCGAGCAGGACGGGCACCAGCTGGATCTGAACCTCGTCGACCAGCCCGGCGCTGAGGAACTGTTGCGCGGTATGCGCTCCGCCCATGATGAGGACGTTCTTGCCGGCAGCTGCCGCTCGCGCCTGCTCAAGCGCCCAGCCGGCTCCGTCGGTGACGAAGGTGAACGCCGCGGATTTCATGGGCAGCCGTTCGCGCGGCTCATGGGTGAGCACGAAGCAGGGTACGGGGAACGGAGTGTCCTGCCACAGGTCCACGCCCACGTCGAACGTTCGCCTGCCCACCACGACCGCTCCGGTCGAGTCGGACAGTTCCCGCGCCACCTGGGCGTCCACCTCGGAGTCGCCGGTGAACAGCCATTCGTGGAGCCGCTCGCCGCCCTCGCCCATCGGCCGTTCGACCGCGACGCCGGGTCCGGCGCTGTAACCGTCCAGCGACACGCTCATGTTGAGCACGATGCTTCCCATGACTTCTCCCGCTTCTTCGTTCATCGTCAATGCTTGGCGAGTTCGGCTCGTCAACAGGCGGCGACCGGCGCGGTCCGCCGGCCGAGCCGGGCCGGAAGGAGACCGGCGAACAGCAGCACGGCGGTGAGCAGGAACCCCGCCGAGTAGCCGACCGCTCCGGCGACCAGGCCGAACCCGACCGCGCCGACGCCCATCCCGCCGTCGTAGGCGAGGTTCCACAGCGCGCTCACCGAACCGAAGTCGGACCGCCGGGCGCGTTCGAACATGAGGGACAGGGTGACGTTCTGCGCCGCACCGAACCCGGCGCCGAACAGGCACATCCCGGCGACCACCGCCACCGGGCTGTCCACCCAGATGAGGGTGAACGTGCCGGCCGCGGCGGCGAGGAGCGCGGGGACGAGCAGGCGGGCAGAACCGTGCCGGTCGCCGTATCGGCCCGCGCCCCACCGTGCGAGCGCGGTCGCGCCGGACTGCACCAGCAGCGCGAACGCGGCAACCTCAGCCGAGCCGTCGGGCACCGCGAGCGGCAGGAAGGTGAGCAGGATGCCGGCCGCCACCGTGACCGTGGCGAAGGTGACCGCCGGGCTGGCCAGGCCCCTGGTACGAAAGGCAGCGAGGACCCGCCCTTGCTGCTCGGTCTGAGCCGGCCGAGCCGGCAAGCCGGGTACGGCGAGCAGCGCGAGCAGCGCCATCGCCGCCCCGGTGACGAAGACCGGTCCGTAGCCGACGTTCTCGGCCAGCCACAGGCCCGACGGCAGGCAGGCGATGCCCGGCACCGCGCTGACCACGCCGTACAACCCCAGCCCTTCACCACGTCGATCGGCCGGCACGAGCTCGGCGACCAGAGCGGCGCCGGCCACCACGATGATCCCGAGACCTGCCCCGCGCGAAAGGCAGACACCCAGCACCCACGCAAGCCCGGACGATGCCACGAGGACCAGCGCCGGAGCACCGAGCAGGACCAGGCCCGCCGCCATGACCGTGCGGTATCCGTACCGGCGCAGCAGGCCCGGCACCGCGAACTCGGTCAGCACGGTTCCCAGCATCAACGCCCCGGTGCACAGCCCCGCGCTGCCCAGGCCACCGGACTCTGCGGTGGCGGTGAACATGGGGACTACCGGCATCAGGAGGAAGAAACTCCCGAGCGAACCCAACGATGTGATCAGCAGCAGGATCATGGGGTACGTCAGGATCGGCCGCCCGCCCGCGAGGTCCCCGCGACGATTGTCGGATCCGTGCGCCTGGTTTTCCATAGGCCGACCGTAGAAGACGACCGGTCCAGCGGTAAGGTCCAGTTTCATGCCGATCGAGTGGACCGGTTCGGGACCGGACCTCCTGCTGCAGGTCGACCGGAATCGGCCCGAACCCTTGCGCGACCAGCTCGAACGCGCGCTGCGGGAAAGCATCCGCACCGGCCGGCTGGCCACCGGGGAACGACTGCCGTCGTCCCGCGCCCTGGCCCGCGACCTCGGGATCTCCCGCGGCCTGGTGACCGAGTGCTATGCCCAGCTGCAAGCAGAGGGCTACCTGGTCACCCGCGGCGGCTCCGCCACCCGGGTAGCCGCCGCAGCGCACCCGCCGGCAGCCGCATCGCCCACGCCGGCCGCCGACCAGCCCCTCCGCGTCGACTTCCGGCCCGGGATACCCGACCTGTCGAGATTTCCACGGGAGCAGTGGAGTCGCGCCCTGCGCCGCGCCTGCCGCGACGCCCCCAATGAGCTGCTCGCCTGCCGCGACGCGTACGGCGATCCGACCCTGCGCGACGTGCTGGCCGCCTACCTGCGGCGAGTCCGCGGCGCCGCCACCGACCCAGGCCACACCGTCATCTGCGCCGGCTACGCCCAAGGCCTCCAGCTCGTCCTGCGGGCGCTGATCGACGAAGGCGTACGCGTCGTGGCCTTCGAGGATCCCGGCGATCCGGACCAGCGCGCTGTCGCGACGATGCTGGGCCTCGACGTCGTCGCCGTACCGGTCGACGAACGCGGCGTCGACGTCGCCGCGCTCGCCGCCACCGACGCGCGCGCCGTCGTGCTGACCCCCACCCACCAGTCCCCCACCGGCGTCCTGCTCGCCCCCGACCGGCGGCAAGCCCTCATCGCCTGGGCCACCGCCCGGAGCGCCACCGTCATCGAGGACGACTACGACGCCGAGTTCCGCTACGACCGCGCACCCGTCGGCGCGTTGCAGGGTCTGGCCCCGAACCAGGTGGCGCTCATCGGCTCCGTCAGCAAATCACTCGCACCGGCACTGCGACTCGGCTGGATTCTCAGCCCACCCCACCTGGCTCCCGCTGTCGCCCACTACAAGCAGCTCGCCGACCGCGGCTCACCGGCCATCGACCAGCTCGCGCTCGCCGACCTGATCGAGTCCGGCCACTACGACCGGCATCTGCGCCACGTGCGGCAGCGCTACGCCGCCCGGCGTACGGCCCTCGTCGAAGCGATCGAACGACACGCGCCCGCCGTCGACCTGGGCGGGCTGGCCGCCGGGTTCCACACCGTCGCCCATCTGCCCGTCGACGCCGACGAGCAGGACATCATCGCGGCCGGTCGCCGCCGATCCGTGGGACTGTACGGGATGAGCGCCTACCGCTTCGACCACAATCGACGGCCCGCGCAGCTCGTCCTCGGATTCGGCAACCTCACCCCGGCCGCCATCGGCGACGGCATCGAATCCATCGCCGACCTCCTCCAGCCGTCCTGAACGGCCGCCGGAGGCGTCGTAGCGGCTGCGTATGATCGCGACGTGAGGGAGCACGTCGTCGTGACGGTCGCGTACGACCACGCCGAACTGCTCGACATCGCCTGCGTCACCACCGCGCTCGCCATGGCCAACCAGCTGGGCGCCCGAACACCGTATCGGCAGCTGATCGCCACTCCCGGCGGTCGATCCATCGAGCTGCACTCCGGTCTGGCGTTGACCGGCCAGCAGTCGCTGGAACGGCTCACCGGCCCGCTGGACACCTTGATCGTCAGCGGCGGGCTGGGGCACGAACAGGCCGCGGCCGACGCCCGGCTGGTCGGGCACGTCCGGCGGCTGGCCCACCAGAGCCGCCGGGTCGCGTCGGTCTGCACGGGCGCCCACGTGCTCGCCGCGGCCGGGCTGCTCGACGGCCGGCGGGCGACCACCCATTGGGGATTCGCCGCGCACCTGGCCGCGCGGTATCCCCAGGTGACGGTCGATCCGGCTCCGATCTACATCCGCGACGGCGACGTCTGCACCGCCGCCGGGGTCACCAGCGCCCTCGACATGACGCTCGCCTTCATCGAGGAAGACCACGGCGCCGAGGTCGCCCGGACCGTCTCGCGCCATCTGGTCACCTACCTCCAGCGCCCCGGCAACCAGGCGCAGATGAGCATCTTCACCGCGGCCCCGCCAGCCGGTGACCAGCTGGTACGCCGAATCGCCGACCACGTCGCGAGCAACCTGGCCGGCGACCTGTCCAGCGCCGGGCTCGCGGCGTACGCGGGCGTCAGCGAACGGCACCTCAACCGCCTGTTCACCGAGCACACCGGACTGACACCCGGCCGCTACGTACGCCGTGTCCGCACCGAGGCGGCCGCCAACCTGCTCACCTCCACCGCGTTGCCGCTGACCGCCGTCGCCCGGCGCTGCGGCTTCGGCTCGGCCGAAACCCTGCGGCTGGCGTTCGCCCAGCGCTACGGTGTCTCCCCGGCGCACTTCCGCGCGACGCAGACCACCACGCGCTGACCGACGACGGGTACGCCGCCACGCGTACCAAAATTCTGGACATCGAAGCGCCACGGCCTCGACGCGTGCCGCGGACGGCTGCCACCGTGGCGCGCATGAAGAACCTCCGACATCGCTGGCCGGCCGTGGTGGGCCTGGCCGCCGCCGTCTTCCAGCTCGTGACGGGCGTGCAGCGGGACACCGTGGCCGTGACCCTGAGCGTCGCCTTGCTGTGTTACCTGGGTGCGGCCGCGTTGGGCCGGCCGTGGGTGGCGTGGGCGGGCGTCCTCGGCGGCAGCGCGGTCGTGGTCGTCACCGAGCTGGCCGGGTTCCCGTGGTGGGCGGGCATCGGCCTCGCCGCGCTGCTGCTCGTCACGATCGGACTGGTGGCCGGTGTTCCTCGTGGCCCGCTGGCCTGGCAGGCGGCCGCGTTCCTGGGTTACGGGGGCCTGGTCTGGGCCGCCCTGTCCCTGTCACCGCGGCTGGGCCTGCTGCTCGCGGGCACCGCGCTGGCCGCGCACGCGGTCTGGGACGTGATCCACTATCGACGCCATCAGGTCGTGGCCAGATCTCTCGCCGAGTTCTGCATTCTGCTCGACGTCCCGCTGGGCATCGGCGCCATGGTCCTGGCGATCACCGGCGACGGCGCCTACCTACCCAGATAACCAAGTCGATGATTGAAGGAATATGGGGATCCGTTCCCCATATTCCCGCGTCCCACCCGGCGCGACCATGGGTTTCCTGCGGCGATCGCCGCAGCCGAAGCCACAGCGTCGTCGGGAGCGGGCATGCCGAACACCACGCCACAGCACGTCATCTCGCTGGGCCTGCCGTGGGAACGCGGCGACCGGCCGGCGCTCACCGGACCGTGGTGGGCGCGGGGACTGTGGCTGGGCGAACGCCTTCAGCCGGACCTGCCCCAGACCGCAGGGATCGCATCGCCCTGGGCCGACCGGCGGCTACGCCAGTGGCAGGACGCCTACCCCGAGCTGGTGGCCGA
>JABFYB010000268.1 GCA_013361475.1 Hamadaea sp. | reverse complement strand
CGGCGGATACGACCTCATGGTCATCGACGGCGATCCGGCCGAGCACGACGCCGGGGTGATCGGGGCCGCCCGGCTGCTGCGTCCGGGGGGCGTCGTGACGGTCGTCGGGTGCGGGTTCGACCTGGCCGAGGCTATCCGGGATCGCTCCGACACCTGGCTGCCCGCGTTGCTGCCGACGCCGGACGGCCTGCTCGCCGCCGTACGCCGCTGACGCGCCCACCGCGCTGGATCAGCGTTCTCGGTCGAATCTTGGCCCAAGATTCGACCGAGAACCCTGATCCAGCGCCCAAGCGCCGATGGCTGAGAAGCCGAGCGGGGCGGGCTCAGAGGGTTTCGAAGAACCGGACCAGGGTGCGTACGCCCCAGCCGGTGGCGCCCTTGGCGAGCTCCTTCTCCGGCTCGTCGGCCCACGACGGCGAGGACATGTCGATGTGTGCCCAGCGGTCGCGCTGCTTCCCCGCGAACTCCCGCAGGAAGAGCCCGGCTGTGATGGTCCCGGCCCCGCCGTCGGTGTGGTTGTAGAGGTCGGCGATCTCGCTGGTCACCATCGAGACGTAGTCGCGGTGCAGCGGCAGCCGCCACAGTCCTTCACCCGCGCGCCCGGCCGCGGCGAGCAGCGCGTCGGCCAGGTCGTCGTCGTCGGCCATGAGAGCGCCGATCCGGCGGCCGAGGGCGACCCGGTTGGCGCCGGTCAGCGTGGCCAGGTCGATGAGGTAGTCCGGGGAGTACTGCTCGACGGCGTATGCCATGGCGTCGGCGAGGACGATGCGCCCCTCGGCGTCGGTGCTGCGCACCTCGGTGGTCAGCCCGCCGTAGTGCTCGATCACGTCGCCGGGCCGCCAGGCGGAGCCGGAGACCATGTTCTCCGCCAACGGCGTCAGCGCCGTCACGCGTATCGGCAGCTGGAGATCGGCCGCCGCGAGCACCGCGCTCGCGACGGCGGCCGCCCCGCCCATGTCCTTGCGCATGAGCAGCATGGCCTCGGCCGGCTTGATGTCGATGCCGCCGGTGTCGAAGGTGATGCCCTTGCCCACGAGGACGACGTGGCGCGTCGCGCCGGCCGGCGCGTAGTCGAGCTGGAGCATGCGCGGACCGCGCGTGGACCCGCAGCCGACCGCGACGATGCCGTTGAAGCCCTCGTCGCGCAGCCGGTCGACGTCCCAGACCTCGACGGCCACGCCGGCCTGGGTGGCGGCCGCGCTGACCTGCTCCACGAACCAGGCGGGGTCCTTCGTCGACGACGGCGTGTTGGTGAGCGTCCGGGCGAACGACGTGCGCTCCACGACGGACTGGCCCTGCCGCAGCGCCTCGGCCACGGTGGCCGGGTCGTCGACGAGCAGGGTCACCTCGGCCAGCGGAGGCCGCTTGGCCGGATTGGCGTGGTACGCGGCCAGCCCGGCACCCTCGACGAAAGCCCTGGTCGCGGCGGGTTGATCGGCCGCGGAACCGAGGTCCACTGTGATGGAGGTCGCTTTGGCCGCCGACCGCACGATCTCGGCTCCGGCCGCTCGCCAGCCCGCCTCGTCGCCCGTCCCGACGCCCGCGAAGAAAACGGTCGAGGGTGTCGACAACGGACGAACGAGCTTTTCGACCCGCCCCGCCTCGCCGGTGTGCTCGGCCTGGGTCAGGAACGCTTCGGCCTCCGGAATGTCCCAGCGCGGATCGGCCGCCGGAACGGGGAGAGCGACGACCGTCGCTTCGGGAGTGGGCGTCGCGGCGAGCCGGAAGTCGAGCATGCAGCCCACCCTAGTCGAGAACGCGAACGCGCTGCCGCATCGGTCGGCCAACCGTCGCAGCAGCGCGTTCTGTGTTCATTTGTCGAGTCGATCCGCCGGTGGGCCAAGCCCCAAGGCGCGCCGGGAAGGCAGCGCCTCAGCCCACGGCCTCCTTCAGGGCCTCGCCGAGGCGAGTGGCCTCGTCCGGGGTCATTTCGACCACCAGGCGTCCGCCGCCCTCCAGCGGCACCCGCATGACGATGCCCCGGCCCTCTTTGGTGACCTCCAGCGGACCGTCGCCCGTCCGCGGCTTCATCGCCGCCATCTCTGTCTCCCCTCAGACTTCCCACCAGGGGCAGCGGGTCGCCCCGCCGCACGTCAGCAGTCCAGGAACGCACCGGATGGGTGGACCGGTGCGTGGTCCCGACCAATGATTTTCCCTGATGGCTGCCACGAAGCCCAAACCGGGCCGCCATCGATGTGACAATTGCTAGCCAAAAGGGCCACAAAGTGTAACAATTTGCGGCTATGCAGGCCCGGTCGGCGCTCTTCGATCTCTACGGCGACCACCTCCGATCCCGGGGTGGACGCGCACCGGTCGCCGCCCTCGTCCGGTTGCTGGCTCCGGTCGGGATCGCCGCGCCCGCGGTGCGTACCGCGGTCTCTCGTATGGTGCGCCAAGGCTGGCTCGCCGCGACACGCACCCCCGCCGGTCCCGGCTATCAGCTGACCGCGCGGGCCGAGCGCCGCCTCGACGCGGCGGCCGCGCGCATCTACCGGACCAGCCGCGCCGGCTGGGACGGCCGGTTCGACCTCATCACGGTCACACTCCCCGCGGATCGGCGGCCGCGGGAACGCCTGCTGTCCGCGTTGTCCTTCCTCGGGTACGCACGCCTCGGCGACGGGGCCTGGGTGGCCGCCCGCCCCTCGCCCGAGATCGACCCGATGCTGCAGGACGCCGAGGTGGCGTACGAGCGGTTCTCGGCGAGCCATTCCGGCGGGGTGCCCGGCGCGATGGCCCTCGTCCGGCGCGCCTGGGACCTCGCCGAGATCGCGGCCGAGTACGAGAAATTCGTCGACGACCTGCGTCCGGTCGTCACCGCTGTCAGCGCCCGGACGCCCGACGAGCAGGCCTACGCCGCCCGCTTCCAGCTGGTGCACGCCTGGCGTGGTTTCCTCTTCTCCGATCCGCAGCTGCCGCTGGCCCTGTTGCCCGACGGCTGGGCGGGGACGGCGGCGGCCGCCTTCTTCGACCGCCACGCGGCCCGGCTGCGCCCGGCGGCCGACCGCTTCGTGACTTCGTGCCTCAGTGATGGGAGAGCCTGATGGATCCGCTGCTCGTCGACCGCGCCGCCGGCGTCGTGACGCTGACGATGAACCGCCCGGACGCGATGAACGCGCTGGACGTGCCGTTGAAGGAGGCGCTGCGGGACACCCTGAGCGCGCTCGCCGTAGACCCGTCGGTTCGCGCGGTCGTGCTGACCGGCTCGGGGAGCCGGGCCTTCTGCGTCGGCCAGGATCTCCGCGAGCATGTGGCGCACCTCAAAGGGCTCAGTTTGGATAGCGGCGACGACACTCCGCTGCGGACGGTCACCGAGCACTACAACCCGATCGCGCTCACGCTCGCCACCCTGCCGGTGCCCGTGATCGCCGCCGTACGCGGTGCGGCCGCCGGCGCGGGCGCCTCGCTGGCGCTGCTCTCGGACTTCCGGATCGGCGGCCCGTCGACCAGCTTCTTGATGGCCTTCGCCAAGGTGGGCCTGGCCGGGGACACCGGAGCGTCCTGGATCCTGCCGCGCCTGGTGGGTCATGCGAAGGCGGTGGAGCTGCTGATGCTCGCCGAGCCGGTACGCGCCGGGGTCGCCCTCGAACTCGGGTTGCTGACACGACTGGCCGACGACGACGAGGCCGTGCTCCCGGCGGCGCAGGAATTGGCCGCCCGGCTGGCCGAGGGGCCGACTCGGGCGTACGCCGCGATCAAGCGGGAACTGGTCGAGGGCGCGGCCGGATCGCTCGCCCAGGCGCTCGCGGTGGAGGCGGAGGCTCAGGCGGAATGCGGTGCCACCGGTGATCATCGCGAGGGAACCTTCGCCTTCGTCGAGAAGCGTCCGCCTGCCTATAGTGGGGCGTGAGCAAGAAGTCCTGGCTGGTGAACGTGGCGTTGCCGATCGAGGCCGACTCCCCGGCGGAGGCGGTCGGCGAGTACTGGCGTTACGTGGCCGAACTCGGCTCCGCCGAGCTGCCGGCTTACGTGTCACCCGTCGGTGACGAGCTCTCGATGATCCCCTTCGTCGGCGGCGAGGTCACCAACCTCGACCCGGAAGAGGATGACTGACGGTCTGGACGGAGCCGGTCTCCACGTGCGACCATCGATGTGAGGCAGCACTTCGGCCGCGCGTCATGCCCCTTGCGGCGCGCGGCTTTTTCCTGCTCAGAGCCGGTGTCGGCTACGACCGGTCGGTGTCCCACTCGTCGTCGAAGCCCTCGCGGCGAGTCGACGCCCGCAGCTCCTTCTGATGGTGCTTGCGCTCCAACTGCGTCCGGCGATGCGCCGCCTCGTCCAGCTCCTCGGCCAGCCTCGACAGCTCCGACCGGAGGAAGTCCCGGGTCGCCACCTCGCCCAGCGCGATCCGCAGCGCCGCGATCTCCCGGGCCAGGTACTCGGTGTCGGCCTTCTGCGCCGCCGCCCGTTGCCGGTCCTGCTCCAGCGACACCCGGTCGCGGTCGGCCTGCCGGTTCTGCGCGAGCAGGATCAGGGGGGCGGCGTACGAGGCCTGGAGGGACAGGATCAGCGTCAGGAAGGTGAACGTGTAGGGGTCGAACCGCAGGTTCGCCGGGGCGAGCGTGTTCCACCCGATCCACAGCAAGATGACCAGGGTCATCCAGACCAGGAACTGCGCCGTCCCCATGAACCGGGCGATCGCCTCCGACCAGCGGCCGAAGGCCTCCGGGTCGAAACGCGGCATGTGAACCCGGCCGGGTTCGCGCGGCTGGTCCAGCCGACGTCGCTCAGCCATGACGCTCCCGCCAATCCTCGGGGAGCAGGTGGTCGAGCAGGTCGTCGACGGTCACCGCGCCGACCAGCCGGTCACCGGCGTCCACGACGGGCATCGCGACCAGGTTGTACGTCGCCATGCGCCGGGTGATGTCGGCCAGCGTCGTCTCCGGCTCCAGCGGGTCGATGTCGTTGTCGACGATGCCGCCCAGCATGGCCGCCGGTGGTTCCCGCAGCAGCCGCTGGAAGTGCACCATGCCCAGATAACGCCCGGTCGGCGTGGCCATCGGCGCGCGGGCCACGAAGACCTGGGCGGCGACGGCCGGGGAGACCTGCGGCTCGCGTACGCGGGCCAGGGCCTCCGCCACGGTGGCGTCCGGGGTCAGGACCACCGGCTCGGAGGTCATCACCGAACCGGCGGTGCCCTCGGCGTAGATCATGAGGGCGCGCACCGAGGCCGACTCGTCCGGCTCCATCAGATCCAGCAGCACCTGCTGCTCCACCTGGGGCAGTTCGGCCAGCAGGTCGGCGGCGTCGTCCGGGTCCATCTCCTCCAGGACGTCGGCGGCGCGTTCCCGGTCGAGCAGCGCGATGATCTCGACCTGGTCCTGTTCGGGCAGCTCGGCGATGACGTCGGCGAGGCGCTCGTCGTCCAGCGCCTTGGCGACCTCGTTACGCCGCGGATCCGGCATCTCCTGGAGGGCGTGCGCGAGGTCGGCCGGGCGCATCTTCTCCAGCACCGCCAGCAGCGACTCCGTGCCCTGCTCGGCCACCGGGGTCAGCAGGCCCTGCACCTCGTCCCACTCGACCTGATGCACCTGGCCACGACGGGTCAGCCGCCCGGTCACCTCGCGTACGGCGAGCCGGCTCAGCTTCCACTCGCCGTTCCGGTCGGGCTCCATCGCGACGTCCACGACGGTCGCCGGCTTGTCGCGGTCCACGATGGTGACCCGCCGGTCCAGCAGCTCTTCGAGGACCAGCATCTCGCCCGGCCGCTTCTCGAAGCGACGGAGGTTGAGCGTGCCGGTGTTGAGCATGACGCTCTCGTTGTCGATCGAGGTCACCCGCCCAATGGGCAGGAAAATGCGCCGCCGCATGGGCATCTCGGCGACGATGCCGACGACCCGGGGCGGCTGCGAGGTGACCCGAGCCACCGCGTCGCGTACCCGACCCACCTGGTCGCCGTTGGGATCGAAAACGGCGAGGCCGGCGAGCCGCGCGACGTAAACCCTGGTCGTCGTGGCCACGACAACAGCCTAATCGGACTCCCGGCGCGTTACGCACAAGATCCCCGCGCTCCGCCCATGAGGAAATGCACGTGCGAGTGAAGGCCCTGATCAGGCAGGATTGCCCGCCGTGGGATACGTGGATGTGGCCGGCGTCGCACACACCCTGCCGGACGGCCGGGTGCTCTTCTCCGACGTCTCGTTCCGAGTCGGCGAGGGCGCCAAGGTGGCCCTGGTCGGGCCGAACGGTGCGGGCAAGACGACGCTGCTGCGGATGGTCGCCGGTGACCTGCCGGTGAAGACCGGCGTGATCAGCCGGTTCGGCGGGCTGGGCATCATGCGGCAGTTCATCGGCATGCTCGGCCACGGCCGGGCGGCCGGTGGCGCGCTCGGCGAGGACACCATCCTGGCCGAGTTGGCGTTGTCACTGGCCCCGCCCCTGGTACGCCAGGCGGGCGACCGTCTCGTGCAGGCGGAACGGGAGCTGGCGGCGACGGAGGCGCGTGGCCGGTTCAGCAAGTCCGCCGAGCAGGCCCAACTCCGGTACGCCGAGGCGCTGACCGCCTGGGGCGAGTCCGGCGGATACGAGTTCGAGGTGCTCAGCGACACGGTCAGCACCCTCGTGCTGGATCTGCCGTGGGACCGCACCCGGGACCGCCCGGTGCGTACGCTCAGCGGCGGCCAGCAGAAACGCTTCGCCCTCGAGCTGCTGCTCCGGGGACCGGAGGAGGTTCTGCTGCTCGACGAGCCGGACAACTTCCTCGATGTGCCGGCCAAGCGCTGGCTGGAGCGGCGGCTGCGGGAGTCGGACAAGTCCGTGCTCTACGTCTCGCACGACCGGGAGCTGCTGAACCAGACCGCCGACCGGGTCGTCGCCGTCGAGGGCAACTCCGCCTGGGTGCATCCCGGTGGCTTCGCGAGCTGGCACGACGCCCGGTACGCCCGCCACGAGAAGATGGAGGAGGACCGCCGTCGCTGGGACGAGGAGCACGAGAAGCTCCGCCAGCTGATGCTGATGTACAAGCAGAAGGCGGCGTACAACTCGGACATGGCCTCCCGCTATCAGTCGGCGCTGACCCGGTTGCGCAAGTTCGAGGAGGCCGGCGCCCCGCCGCTGCCGCCGAAGGACCAGGAGATCAAGATGCGGCTCTCCGGGGGCCGCACCGGCAAGCGCGCGGTCATCTGCGAGCAGCTGGAGCTGGAGAACCTGACCTTCCCGTTCGACCTCGAACTCTGGTACGGCGACCGGCTGGCCGTGCTCGGCGCGAACGGCACCGGCAAGTCCCACTTCCTGCGGCTGCTGGCCCGGGGCGGGACCGAAGGCGTCACCAGCAGCGTCGACGGCGGTACGCACGCCCCGGTCGCGCACGGCGGAGTCGCCCGGCTCGGCGCGCGTGTCCTCCCGGGGCACTTCTCACAGACACACGATCGGCCGGAGTTGTTCGGGCGTACCCTCGTGGAGATCTTGTGGCGTGGCGACGATCATCGCCAGGGCATGGACCGGCACACGGCCATGCGCGCCCTGGACCGGTACGAGCTGGCCAAGCAGGGCGACCAGAAGTTCGACACGCTGTCCGGCGGGCAGCAGGCCCGATTCCTGGTGCTCCTGCTGGAGCTGTCGGGGGCGACGCTGCTGCTGCTCGACGAGCCGACCGACAACCTCGACCTCGCCAGCGCGGAGGCGTTGCAGGAGGGCTTGGCGAAGTTCGAGGGGACGGTGATCGCCGTGACGCACGACCGGTGGTTCGCCAAGTCCTTCGACCGCTTCGTCGTCTTCCAGGGCGACAACGAGGTCGTCGAGACGCCCGGCCCCGTCTGGGACGTCCGCTAGGCGTGATCATTGCGCCAGCCGTGCTGTAACACCGGACATTTTGTCGGCTGAAACAGCATGGCTGGCGCAATGATCACGCGGGTCAGGGGTGGGTCAGGCGAGGCCGGTGTGGATGGCGGTGGTCAGGTCACCGGTCGCGGTGTCGCCGTCGAGCGACCAGACCATCGTCCCGCCGAGCCCGTTCGCCTTCACGTACGCCGTCTTCTGGGCGATCGACCGAGCGTCGTCGTAGGACCAGAAGCTGGTGCCGCTGAGCTTCCACACCGCCCCGGCGACCGGGTCGTAGAAGGTGGGGCCGCTCTTGGCGATGATCTTCTTGTAGTCGTCGATGCCGTCCTCGTAGGTGCCTCGGGCCGGTCCGGTCGAGGTCTGGTAGAGACCGTTGTTCGTGCTGGACACCCCGGCCCAGCCACGTCCGTAGTAGGGGATCCCGAGGACGAGCTTGGCGGCCGGCGCCCCCTGCGCCCGGTAGTGCTGGAGCGCCTGGTCGGCGGAGAACCGCTGCGGCGCCGGGTCGGCGGCGGGGGAGTAGAGCTGGCCCTGGTGGTTCGAGATCGGCTCGTACGCCCCGTGCAGGTCGTAGCCCTGCACCGTGGCGAAGTCGAGGTAGCCGAAGACGGCGGGGTCGATGCCGGCGTCGATCTTCGCCGGGTCGGCCGGGAGGAAGGCGGTCAGCGAGAAGGCCCGCCCGACCTGAGCC
Source organism: Hamadaea sp. (assembly GCA_013361475.1). Lineage (GTDB taxonomy): Bacteria > Actinomycetota > Actinomycetes > Mycobacteriales > Micromonosporaceae > Hamadaea. Next base: position 11,973 of record JABFYB010000268.1, on the reverse strand, counting down.
CCGTACGCGTCGAGCTGGGCACGGAACTCGGCCAGCAGCGCCACGAAGTTCGCCTTGTCCTCGGGCCGGATCACGTTGCCGGTGTTGCCCTCCGAGGCCGGCCATTCCCAGTCGACGTCGAAGCCGTCGAAGACCCCGTACGCCGATCCCGGTCCACCTTGGACGGAGCTGCCGATGAGCGGCAGGTTGCCCTTCAGGAACATGTCGATGCAGCTGGCCACCATGGCCTGCCGGGACGCCGGGGTGAGCGCGGCGTCGGAGAGGTACTTCGACCACGACCAGCCGCCGATGGACAGCTGCACCTTCAGGCCCGGGTGCAGCGCCTTCAGCTTCCGCAACTGGTTGAAGTTCCCGGCCAGCGGTGTGTTGTACGCGTCGCCCACCCCGTCGACCGATTCGGACGCCTTGAAGCGCTTCTGGTAGTCGGCCCAGGCGTCGCCGACGCCGGCCTCGTTCGCCTCGAAGCACTTGCCGTCGGCGCCGACGTTGGCGAAGGCGTAGTTGATGTGGGTGAGCTTGTCGGCCATGCCTGAGGTGTGGACGTTCTTCACCGTGAAGTTCCGCTTGTAGATGCCCCACTGAGTGAAGTAGCCCACCTTGACGTAGGAGCCGGCGGCGGCCGCGTCTGTTGTGGACGCTTGGGCCGGACTGGCGACGCCGGTGAGGGAAGCGGCTAGGACGAGGGCGAGAACAGCGCGCACGAACACCTCCGGATCGGGAAGCAGGTCGGAAGAAGTGAGCCGAAGGTATATTCGAAAGGTTTGTTAACCAATAGACGAATGGATGAGTATCACGTCGCGATCGTGACGCTGGTCTTGCGCTTCGCGACGCAGCGTGGTTAGTCTGCGCGAGACAACCCACGGGAGTCCGGTGCACCGGGCTGAGAGGGGGCTCAGTAGCCCCGACCGTAGAACCTGATCCGGATCATGCCGGCGCAGGGAGGAGTGCGATGCGGGTTCCCCGTCTTCATATCGTCACCGACTCGGTCGACATCGCGCGAGCCGCGCTGTCCGGTGGCGCGCCCCTGATCCAGGTCCGCGTGGAGGACTCGGTCAGCGACCGGGCCCTCTACGACCTCGCGAGCCGGATCGCGCCCTTGTGCGCGGAGCGCGGCGCGATCTGCGTCGTGAACGACCGGCCGCACATCGCGGTCGCACTGCGGACCGCGGCCGTCCACGTCGGAGCCGACGACCTTCCGGTGCACGCGACGCGTACGGTGCTCGGCGGCAGCGGCCTGATCGGAGCGAGCGCGCGAACGCCCGAGCGCGCGCGTCAAGTCATCGCGGAGGGCGCGGACTACCTCGGCTGCGGCCAGGTCAATCCCAGCTTCACGAAAGACGTCGCCACCAACGTGATCGGGCTCGGCGGACTGACCGCCGTCGTCGGGGCGGCGCAAGGCGTACCGGTCATCGCGATCGGCGGGCTCACCCTGGCCGACGTGCCGTCGGTGCTCGCGGCGGGCGCGTACGGGGTCGCGGTGATCGGCGCGGTCCGAGACGCGGCGGACCCCGCGTATGCCACGTCCGCCCTACTCGCGGCGGTCACACCGCCGACGCTCGCGACCCAAGATCCGCGGCAGATCAGGGATCACGGTCGAATCATGGCGCAAGATTCGACCGAGAACCCTGATCCAGCGCCAGAGCGGGCCGCGCGCAAGGGGGCCGAGCCGGAGGGAGCCGGGCCGGAGGGAGCCGAGCCGGAGGGGGCGGGTCGATGAGGGTCGCGGTGGTCGGAGCGGGGCCGATCGGGCTGGCCAGCGCGTGGCGGCTCGCCCAACGGGGGCACGCGGTCACCGTCCACAGTGACGGCGCGCCGGGCGCCTGGCACGCGGCCGCGGGCATGCTCGCCCCGGTCGCCGAGGCCGCGTTCGGCGAGGATCGCCTCACCGAGCTGCTGGTCGCCTCGGTCCAGGCCTGGCCGGCCTTCGCGGCGGAGCTCGGCGACGTCGGCTACGCCCGATCCGGCTCGCTGCTGGTTGGTGTCACCGCCGCCGACCAGGCCGAGATCGCGCGCTATCGCTCCTATCAGGACAGCCTCGGGCTGCCGGTCGAGACGCTGTCCGCGGGCGAGCTGCGGCAGCGGGAGCCCGCTCTCCACCCAGGGGTACGCACAGGGGCGTACACGGAGATCGATGCTCAGGTGGACCCGCGCCGGCTGGTCGAGCGCCTGACGTCGGCCGTACGGGCGGCCGGGGCGGCCTGGGCCGGGAAGGTGTCCGACCTGTCGGAGGTGGACGCCGACGCCACGGTCGTGGCGGCCGGCTGCGGCACCGCCGCCCTCACCGGCCTGCCGATCCACCCCGTACGCGGAGAGACCCTGCGACTGCGCGGCGGCCCGACGCTGACCCACCTGATCCGCGGCTACGTCCACGGCCGGCACGTCTATCTGGTCCCCCGAAGCGACGGCGAGATCGTCGTCGGGGCGACCTCGACGGAGGAGACCGATCCCCGGCCGAGCGCCGGTGGCGTGCACGAGCTGCTGAGCGACGCGATCGCCTTGGTGCCGGGCGTACGCGAGGCGGTGTTCGCCGAGGTCTCGGTGGGATTCCGCCCGGCGACCCCGGACAACCTGCCGATCGTCGACGTCGTGCGGCCGGGCCTGGTGGTGGCCGCCGGGCACTACCGCAACGGGATCGCGCTGACGCCCTGGACGGCCGAGCGCGTCGTGACCTTGGTGGAGGCGGCCCGGTGATCACGGTCAACGGAACGGAACGAGATCTGCTCGGCAGCGTCGCCGAGCTGGTCGCGGTGGTCACGTCGGAGCGACGGGGAGTGGCCGTCGCGCTCAACGGCGAGGTCGTGCCGCGCGGTGACTGGGACACCTGCCTTCTCGCCGACGGCGACTCGGTGGAGATCCTCAGCGCGGCGCAGGGAGGCTGACCATGGACACTGCGCTCAAGGTCGGTGCCGATGCCGATCCACTCATCCTCGACGGCGGCGAGTACGCCAGCCGCCTCATCCTCGGCACCGGCGGCGCGACCAGCCTCGACGCGCTCGAACGGGCGATCACGGCCAGCGGAGCCGAGATCGTGACCGTCGCCCTCCGCCGCGTCGGTACGCATACCCGGGGTCTGGTCGCGTTGCTCGACCGGCTCGGGCTGCGCATCCTGCCGAACACGGCCGGCTGCTACACCGCGGCCGACGCGGTGCGTACGGCACGGATGGCGCGCGAGGCGTTCGGCACGAACTGGGTGAAGCTCGAAGTCATCGGGGACGAGCGCACGCTCCTGCCGGACGCGGTCGAACTGCTCGCCGCGACGGGAACGCTGGCCGCGGAGGGGTTCGCCGTCTTCGCGTACACGGGGGACGATCCGATCCTCGCCCGGCGGCTGGCCGACGCCGGAGCGACCGCGGTCATGCCCGCCGGCTCGCCGATCGGCTCCGGGCTCGGCATCGGCAATCCGTACCACATCGAGTTGATCCGCGAGTTCGTCGAGGTCCCGGTGATTCTCGACGCCGGAATCGGCACCGCCAGCGATGCGGCCCTGGCCCTGGAACTCGGATGCGACGCCGTGCTGGTGGCCAGCGCGATCACCCGCGCGGCCGACCCGGCCGCGATGGCGGCGGCCATGCGGCACGCCGTGCTCGGCGGACGGCTCGCCGCCCACGCCGGGCGTATCCCGCGCCGGCGGGAAGCGCGCCCGTCCACGGCGAATCTCGGGATTGCCGAATGGTGACTCACTCCTTGTCCGACAACGGATCATCCGCTCGGGCGACCGTAAAGGGCATGCAGACCCCACCAGTCGCGCTGACCGTCGCCGGTTCCGATCCGGGCGGGGGCGCGGGAATCCAGGCCGATCTGAAGGTCTTCGCCGCCCACGGTTGTTACGGTACGAGCGTCATCACCGCGTTGACGGCGCAGAACACGCTCGGTGTGCACGACCTCTACCTCATCCCGAGTCCCGTCGTGGGTACGCAGCTCGCTGCCGTCCTCGACGACATGCCGGTGGCGGCGGCCAAGGTCGGCATGCTCGCCTCGGCCCAGGCCGCGGCCGAAGTGGCGGCGCGGGCTCGCAACGGCGCCTTCCCGCACCTCGTCATCGATCCCGTGCTGCGCGCCTCGACCGGCCGGAGCCTGGGCGTACGCGCGGCGATCGAACGGCTCCTCCCGTACGCGACGGTCGTGACGCCCAACCGGGAGGAGGCCTCAGCCCTGGTCGGTTGGGAGGTCACCACTCCGGCCGACATGGCGGGGGCGGCCTCGCAGCTCGCGTCGGGGCGCGGCGACGTCACCATCGTGATCACCGGCGGCGACCTGCCGGGCGAGGAGTCCGTCGACGTGGTGTGGACGCAGCACGGCGCGAAGTCGCTGCGGGCACGGCGGGTCCCGACCCCCAACAACCACGGCACCGGATGCACCTTCTCCGCCGCGATCACCGCCTTGCTGGCGCACGGGGCCGAGGTGGACAACGCGATCCGGTTGGCCAAGGAGTACGTCGCCCGTGCGCTCACCGGCGCGGTCGACTGGCGGCTCGGCGCCGGGGCCGGGCCGCTGGATCACTTCGAATGGCGGCGCTGACCGCATACGCGGTCACCGTCGGCGTCCACAGAAGAATGGAGGCTGTTTGTGGCCGCAGAAACCCGAAATCTCGCAGTATTGCGGGAGAAAGTGTATGAAGGCCCGCTGCAGGTGCCCAGCACCCGGCTGACCCTCACCGACGGGTCCACCGTCCAGCTCTACGACACCTCGGGGCCCAGCCGCGCTGTGCGTACCCGATGGATAGCGGAACGACGGCGGGCCGGACAGCCGACCACCCAGCTGGCCTGCGCGCGAGCCGGGATCGTGACCCCGGAGATGGAGTTCGTCGCGATCCGCGAGGGCGTGCCGGTCGCGCTCGTGCTGGCGGAGGTGGCGGCGGGGCGGGCGGTGATCCCCGCCAACGTCAACCACCCAGAGCTGGAGCCGATGATCATCGGCTCCGCGTTCCTCGTGAAGGTCAACGCCAACATCGGCACCTCGGCGGTCACGTTCGACCTCGACGAGGAGGTCGAGAAGATGCGCTGGGCGACGAAATGGGGCGCGGACACGGTCATGGACCTGTCCACCGGCCCGCGCATCCACGAGACGCGGGAGGCGATCCTGCGCGAGTCGCCGGTGCCGATCGGCACGGTCCCGATCTATCAGGCGCTGGAACGGGTCAAGGGTGATCCCACCCGGCTGAGCTGGGAACTCTTCCGGGAGACCGTCATCGAGCAGGCCGAGCAGGGCGTCGACTACATGACGGTGCACGCCGGAGTGCTGCTGCCGCACGTGCCGTTGGCCGCCGACCGGGTGACCGGCATCGTGTCCCGGGGCGGGTCGCTCATGGCCGCCTGGTGCCTGGCCCATCACGAGGAGAACTTCCTCTACACGCACTTCGCCGAGCTGTGCGAGATCTTCGCGGAGTACGACATCACCTTCTCGCTCGGCGACGGGCTCCGGCCGGGCAGCATCGCCGACGCCAACGATCCTGCTCAACTCGCGGAGCTGAAGACCCTCGGCGAGCTGACCACGATCGCCTGGGCGCACGGCGTACAGGTGATGGTCGAAGGTCCCGGGCACGTCCCGATGCACAAGATCAAGGAGAACGTCGACCTGCAGCAGGAGTGGTGCCACTCCGCGCCGTTCTACACCCTCGGTCCACTCACGACGGACATCGCGCCGGCGTACGACCACATCACGAGCGCCATCGGCGCCGCCATGATCGCCATGTACGGCACCGCGATGCTCTGCTACGTCACCCCGAAGGAACACCTCGGGCTGCCCGACCGGGACGACGTCAAGGCCGGCGTGATCGCGTACAAGATCGCGGCGCACGCCGCCGACCTCGCCAAGGGCCACCCCGGGGCGCAGGCCCGGGACGACGCGCTGTCCAAGGCCCGCTTCGAATTCCGGTGGGAGGACCAGTTCGAGCTGTCCCTCGACCCGGACACCGCACGGGCGTACCACGACGAGGAACTTCCCGCACCCGCCGCGAAGACCGCGCACTTCTGCTCCATGTGCGGGCCGAAGTTCTGCTCGATGCGGATCAGCGCCGACCTGCAGGCCGACCTACGCGAGTACGCCCAGCAGGGCATGCGGGCGAAGTCGGCGGAGTTCGCAGCCGGCGGCGGGCGCGTCTACCTGCCCGTCGTCCCGTAGAACCGGGTCAGGCCCCCGTCTCGCCGTCGACGCATTCGCGGAGGAGGTCGGCGTGGCCGTTGTGGCGGGCGTACTCCTCGATCATGTGCAGGTAGACCCAGCGCAGGTCGAAGGTGGTGCCCCGGCCGTCGACGAAGGTCTCGTCGAGCGACCGGCCGGTGACCGTCACCCGGGCCGCCTCGACCTCCTCCCGGAACGCCGCGAAATCGGCCGCGGGATCCGACGACGCCGACCCGTTGAAGTCGTAGTCGGGGTCCTCCTCGGTGCAGAACAGGTCGCCGATGTCGGCCCCGTCGAACTGCCGCCGGAACCACCAGCGTTCCACCTCGGCCATGTGGCGTACCAGGCCGAGCAGGCTCAACGTCGAGGGCGGCACCGACTGCCGGCGGAGCTGGTCGTCGGTGAGGCCGGCGCATTTCATGATCAGGGTGTCGCGGTGGAAGTCGAGCCAGGCGTCGAGCTGCGTACGCTCCTCGCCGTGCCGAGGGGCCTTCGTGCGGTTCACAAGGGGTGCGGTCACGCCGGAGACGCTACCGTCCGCCCGCCACCCGTTTTCTCCGTCGCGCCCGCCGCCTCGCGCTGGGCCGCCTCGCGCCCGCCGCCTCGCGCTGCCGCGTTGGGCGCTGGATCAGGGTTCTGCGTCGAATCTTGGCCCAAGATTCGACCGAGAACCCTGATCCAGCGCGAAAGTTTGGTCAGCCGAGGGGGCGGGGGACGTAGCCGCCGCGTTCCTTGGCCGAACCCGACGTCGTCGCCGAGGGGGCCGGCTCGCGCGGCTCGCCCAGTGCGGAGACCCAGTTCTCGACGGCGTCGTTCGTCGGGCGGGGCTTCGTAGTGTGCTTCGCACTCGGCTTCGGAGTGGGGGCGGACGTCGTGCTCGGTGCGGACTTCGCGGCGGGCGAGGGCTTGCGCTCGCGGCGCGACAGCGGGTCGCTCTTGGCGGTGAAGTCCGCGGAGTCGGCGGAGCCCGAGGGGTCCAACGCGGCCGATGCGAGCGTCCCGACGTCCGAGGCAGCGTCCGCGGCTGCGTCCTCGGGCTCCCGCCGGGGCGGCAGCGCCACGATGACCGACGCGACCAGGCCGGTGACGACCGCGCCGAGCGCGGCGATCCACGGCAGTTTCTGGAAGTCCGACGAGCCCGGACCGACGATGGCGTACGCCAGGGCGACGGTCGCCGGGCCGGCCGCGCCGCTGAGGGCGACGGCGAGCCGGTGGTGGTGGCGCAGCCGGGCGGTCAGCGCGACGACGACGCCCAGGAGAGCAGCGATCACGGGCAGCCCGAACAGCTGGGCGTCGTCCACGACAGCGGGCGACAGCCCGAGCCCGGCCAGTCCGCCGAGGCGCGGCGGCTCGTCGGCCGACTTCGCCACGCCGCCCGCGATGAGACCCCACGTGACCAGGGCGTACGCCCCGGTGCTCCAGGCCAGCGAGCGCGCGCTGAGCATGGCGAACGCGAAGACGAGGCCGGCGGCGGCTCCGATGACCAGGGCAAGCCCGGCCTGCAACGCCGGATCGCCGTTGGGGATCTGCGCGTGCCGGGCCGGGAGGAGGGCGAGAGCCGTGCCCGCCGCGCCCCCGACACCGGCGGCGACAGCGGCGCTGACTCGAAGGCCGAGCCCGTAGGTGCGGGCGCCGACGGCGGTCCCCACGACGACCGCGATCACGGCGAACCAGCCGAGGAACACGGTCTGGGCCGCCCAGGCGTCGTTGTCGGCGTAAGTGCCGTCGAGGCGCAACACGTCCAGCACGGTGGCGACGCCGACCTGCCCAGCTCCCATGAGCGCCGCGAAAACGAACGCGGACACTGTCGCACGACCCCAGGTCTTCACGCGCCAGACGTTAGAGCCACCAGGCCGTTCACGCCAGTGGGGCGAGCAAATCAGTCCACGGGCAGGCGATAGCCGCGTTTGACGACGGTCTGGACGAACCGCGGACCGCCCAACCCGGCGCGCAGCCGGGCGACGGCCATCTCGACGGCGTGTTCGTCCGCGCCCCGGGGCAGCGACGGCAGTAGAGCCGCCCGGGAGAGCACTCGACCGGCCCGGGTCGCCAAGGCGCGCAGGACCGCCATCGGCGCGGGGGCGAGCGGCTTGAGCTGTCCGTCCACCACGGCGGCGTGGCCGCGCAGCGTCAGCTCGTGCCCGGCGACGTGCAGCGTGACTGCCCGTTTGGGCAGCTCGTCGGTGAGTGACCGGACCAGTGCGCCGAGCCGGGCTCGGGCCGGGGTGACGACCGGAATGCCCAGATCGGTGAGCGGAGCCGCCGTCACCGTGCCGACGCAGGCGGCCAGCACGTCCGACCGCAACGCCTCGACACACTCGGTCCGCGCCGGTCCGGCCGCGTCCAGCAGCGCCTGGACGGCGGGAGCGGAGGTGAACGTGACGGCGTCGATGAGCCGGCCGTGCACGAGGTCGACCAGGCGCTGCAACGGGGCCGGGTCGTGCGGCGGCGCCCATCGGTAGACCGGCACCTCGATGACCTCCGCACCGGCCGAGCGCAGGGCGGCGCAGAAGTCGGGTTGCTGGTCACCGTGCAGCTGGACGGCGACGACCTCGCCGTGCACGCCCCGGGCCAGCAGGTGGAAGAGCACTTCGTCGCAGCTCTCCGACTCCGGCGACCACTGGTCGAACAGCCCGGCCGCCCGCGCCGCGCCGCGCGCCTTCGGCCCCCGGGCCACCAAGTACGCGCTGCCCAGCACCTGGCGCAGCGCGTCGCCCAGTCCCCAGCCCTCGGCCGCCTCCAGCCAGCCGCGCATGCCGATGCCGGTGTTGGCCACGACGATGTCGGGTGGGCTGGCCAGGCATCGCCGGGTCGCCTCACGCAGCTCGACGTCGTCGGGGAGCGGCACGATACGCAGCGCGGGCGCGATGACCACTCGGGCGCCCCGGCGTTCGAGCAGCGCCGCCAACTCGTCGCGCCGCCGGTCGGCCGTCACGCCGATGGTGAAACCGGCCAGCTCACCCTCCGTCTGCGTACCGGCGGCGACGGACGTCATGCCGGCACGCTCAGGGCGAGGGGCTCGCCGATCTCGACCACCCCGTCGCGTACGCGGACGGCCCAGGCGCGCACCCGGACGGTCGGATCGTCGAGGCAGTCGCCGGTACGCAGATCGAACGCCTGCTTGTGCATCGGCGACGCGACCGTCGGCACGTCTCCCCGGGTGCCGACGATGCCCCGGGACAGCACCGAGGCGCCGCTGAACGGGTCGACGTTGTCCAGGGCGTACACGTCGCCGGTGAAGGTCCGGAAGATCGCGACCGGGATGCCCTCGACGAGCGCGGCGACTCCGCGTTCGATCTCCAGGCGGCTGATCGAGCAGATCGGCGTCCAGACGGCGAGGTCGGCGAAGGCGGTGGTCATGACTTCCTCCCGGTGAGCGTGACAGGAACCGGCCGGGCGGGCACACGTTGCCCGCGCTCGGTCTCGAAGCTGATCGAGGGGTCGGGGGTCTCCGGCGCGTTGACGAACGAGACGAACCGGGCCAGCCGCTCCGGATCGTCCAAAGTGGCCTTCCACTCGTCGGCGTACGAGCCGACGTGCTGGGCCATCGCCGCGTCCAGTTCCGCGCCGAGGCCCAGGGTGTCGTGGACGATGACGTCCCGCAGGTGGTCGAGGCCGCCGTCCAGGGACTCCAGCCAACTCGCCGTCCGCTGCAGGCGGTCGGCGGTGCGGATGTAGTACATGAGGAACCGGTCGACCGTGCGGATGAGTTCCTCGGTGGACAGGTCGGTGGCGAGCAGGTCGGCGTGCCGGGGCCGGAAGCCGCCGTTGCCGCCGACGTACAGGTTCCAGCCGTTCTCGGTCGCGATGATCCCGAAGTCCTTGCTCCGGGCCTCGGCGCATTCCCGGGCGCAGCCCGAGACGGCCGACTTGATCTTGTGTGGCGCCCGCAGGCCCCGGTAGCGAAGCTCCAGATCCACCGCGAGGCCGACCGAGTCCTGTACGCCGTACCGGCACCACGTGCTGCCGACACACGACTTCACGGTCCGCAATGCCTTGCCGTACGCGTGCCCGGACTCGAACCCGGCGTCCACCAGCCGCTGCCAGATCTGCGGCAGTTGCTCGACCCGGGCGCCGAACAGGTCGATGCGCTGCCCGCCGGTGATCTTCGTGTAGAGCCCGAAGTCCTTGGCGACCTCGCCGATGACGATGAGCTTCTCCGGGGTGATCTCGCCGCCGGGGATCCGGGGCACCACCGAGTAGGTGCCGTCCTTCTGGATGTTGGCCAGGAAGTGGTCGTTGGTGTCCTGCAACGCCGCCTGCTCGCCGTCGAGCACGTAGCCGTTGGTCAGCGAGGCGAGGATCGAGGCGACGACCGGTTTGCAGATGTCGCAGCCCCGGCCCTGGCCGTGTGCGGTGATCAGCTCGGAGAAGGTCCGGATGCCGCGGACGCGGGCGATGTCGAACAGCTCCTGACGGCTGTGCGTGAAGTGCTCGCAGAGCGCCTTCGACTGGTGCACACCGCATTCGCTGAGCAGGCTCTTGAGCATCGGTACGCACGAACCGCAGGTCGTGCCGGCCCGGGTGCACGTCTTGATCGCCGGGACGTCGGCCGCGCCGTCGCGGATCGCGTCGACGATGGCGTCCTTGGTGACGGCGTTGCAGGAGCAGACCTGCGCGGTGCCCGGCAGTGCTCCGGCCCCGGCCGCCCCGGCGGAGTCCCCGGCGAGCAGCGCGATCGGCGGCCCGGGCAGTGGTCCGCCGAGGCTGGCCCGCAACGTCGGGTACGCCGACGCGTCCCCGACGAGGACGCCGCCGAGCAGCGTCTGGGCGTCGTCGGAGAGCAGGAGTTTGGCGTACACGCCGTTGGCGCCGTCGTGGTAGACGACGTCGAGCGGGCCGTCCGCCGCCCCGAACGAGGCGACGTCCACTCCGAGCAGCTTCAGCTTCGTCGAGGTGTCCGGCGTCGTCATGACGGCGTCGCCGCCCACGATCCGATCCGCCACCACTTCGGCCATCGCGTACCCGGGGGCGACGAGTCCGTAGGTGCGCCCGTCGGTTCCGTCGAGACTCAGGGCGGCGCATTCGCCGATGGCGTACACGTCGGGGTCCTCGGTCGCGCAGCCGGCGTCCACGAGGAACCCGCCCCGCGGTCCCAGCGTCAGGCCCGCCGACTCGGCCAGTTCGTCCCGGGGGCGGATGCCGGCCGCGATCACCACGACGTCGGCGTCGACCGAGCCACCGTCGCCGAAGGTCAGGCCGGTCACCTCGTCGACGCCGACGACACCGGCGCAAGCGCGTCCGGTGTGGACGGTCAAGCCGAGTCCCTCGACGTGTCCCTTAAGGACGGCGCCGCCGCCGTCGTCCACCTGCAACGGCATCAGCCGCGATGCGAACTCCACGACGTGGGTGGTCAGCCCGAGCAGGCGCAGCGCGTTGGCCGCTTCCAGGCCGAGCAGACCGCCGCCGAGCACCGCGCCGACCCGGCGGCCCTCGGCGTACGCCTGGAGCGCTTCGAGGTCGTCGAGGGTGCGGTAAACGAAGACGCCCGGCAGGTCGGCTCCGGCGATCGGCGGCACGAACGGGCGGCTGCCGGTCGCGAGGACGAGCTTGTCGTACGCGTACTCGCCGGCGTCGGTCCGCACGATCCGGCGCGCGCGGTCGATCCCGGCGACCGTCTCACCCAGCCGCAGGTCGACGCCGTCCGGCAGGTCGCCCAGGGCCAGGTCGGAAGCGCTGACCCCGTCGAAGAAGGCGGACAACCGCACCCGGTCGTACGCCGGCCGCGACTCCTCACCGAGGACGGTGACGCGCCACTGTCCGGCAGTGTCCCGGGCGGAGAGGGCCTCGACGAAACGCTGCCCGACCATCCCGTGGCCGACCACGATCAGATTCCTCATGCCTTGACACCTT
>JABFYB010000526.1 GCA_013361475.1 Hamadaea sp. | reverse complement strand
GGGCGGTCGATCGGCTGCTGCGGCGCGCGGACGAACGCCGTCGTCTGCAGGTCTGGACCAACGCCGACACCGCCGCCGACGCCGCCCGGGCCCGCCGCTTCGGCGCCCAGGGCATCGGGCTGTGCCGGACCGAGCACATGTTCCTCGGCGATCGCCGCGAACTGGTCGAGGCGCTCATTCTCGCGTCCACACCGGACGAACAGGAGCAGGCGCTGGCGGCGTTGCTGCCGTTGCAGCGCGCGGACTTCGCGGAGATCCTTCAGGCGATGAGCGGCCGTCCGGTCACCATCCGCCTCATCGACCCGCCGCTCCACGAGTTCCTGCCGTCGCTGGAGGAGCTGGCGGTCAAGGTCGCCACCGGGCAGGCGTCCAGCCACGACGAGGAACTGCTCGCCGCCGTCCGGCGCACGCACGAGCAGAACCCGATGCTCGGCCTGCGCGGCGTACGGCTCGGCCTGGTCATCCCCGGGCTCTTCGCGATGCAGGTCCGCGCGATCGCCGAGGCCGCGCGCGAGGTCAAGCAGGCCGGTGGCGACCCCCGGCCCGAGGTCATGGTCCCGCTGGTCGGAGCGGTTCAAGAGCTGGAAGTGGTACGCAGTCAGGCGCTGGACGTGATCGGTGAGGTGGATCCGGGCGTCCGGATCCCGATCGGCACCATGATCGAGGTGCCCCGGGCGGCGCTCACCGCCGGGCAGATCGCCGGGCCGGCCGAGTTCTTCTCGTTCGGCACCAACGACTTGACCCAGATGGGCTGGGGCTTCTCCCGGGACGACGTCGAGAGCGCCTTCTTCGGCCGCTACCTGGAACTCGGCATCTTCGGGGTGTCACCGTTCGAGACGCTCGACGCCGCCGGCATCGGCCGCCTCGTCCGGATCGCCGTCGAGGAGGGCCGGGCGGCGCGCCCGGATCTGCAGATCGGCGTCTGCGGCGAGCACGGCGGCGACCCCGAATCGGTGCACTTCTTCCACGACGCCGGGCTGGACTACGTCTCCTGCTCGCCGTTCCGCGTACCGGTGGCACGATTGGAAGCCGGCCGGGCTGCCTTGGCGACAGGGGGCTCGGACACCCGGTGAGGATTCGCCGGCTCTATGTTGGCGACGCCGCTCCACGTAGCCTGTATGGATGGGACTGCGGTGGTATGGCGTGGTTGTCGACGCGGCCGATCCGGCCCGGCTGGGCCGCTGGTGGGCCGAGGTGCTGGGCTATCCGATCCTCGACGAGCGTAACGGCGAGCTGACGATCGGGCCGGACCTCGACATGCCGTGTCTCCACTTCACCCCGGCCCACAAGGGCAAGTCCGGGAAGAACCGGCTGCACCTGGACCTCGTCCCGGACGACCAGGACGCCCAGGTCGAGCGCCTGATCGACATGGGCGCCCGGCAGGTCGACATCGGTCAGGGCCAGGTCAGCTGGGTCGTGCTCGCCGACCCGGAGGGCAACGAGTTCTGCGTGCTGCGGGAGAAGGCCGGGGAGTAGTGACCGCCCAGGAGATCGACGCCGAACGCTGGGTCGCCGAGGTCCGCAAGGACACCGGCGAAGAACGGAACGCGTTCGAGCGGGATCGGGCGCGTGTGCTGCACTCGGCGGCCTTCCGTCGGCTGGCGGCCAAGACACAGGTGCACACCGCCGGGTCCGACGACTTTCTGCGTACGCGGTTGACGCATTCGCTGGAGGTCGCCCAGATCGCCCGGGAGATGGGGGAGCGGCTCGGCTGCGACCCCGACGTGACCGACGTCGCCGGGCTCGCGCACGATCTCGGGCACCCGCCGTTCGGGCACAACGGCGAGGACGCGCTGGACGAGGCGGCGGCGGCCTGCGGCGGATTCGAGGGCAATGCCCAGACGCTGCGAGTGCTGACCCGGCTGGAGGCGAAGATCCCGGGGGCGGGACTCAACCTGACCCGGGCGTCCCTCGACGCGACCTGCAAATACCCGTGGCCCCGGCGACCGGGCACCCGCAAGTTCGGGGTGTACGCCGACGACGCGCCGGTCTTCGCCTGGCTGCGCGCCTCGGCCCCCGACCCCGACCGGCGCTGCCTGGAGGCGCAGGTCATGGACTGGGCCGACGACGTGGCGTACTCCGTGCACGACGTGGAGGACGGGATCTTCTCCGGCTTCGTGCAGATCGGCGTCCTGGTCGACGACGCCGACGAACAGGCCGCGCTCTGCGCCGACGTCGCCGCGATCTACTCCGACGAGCCCGGCGACGTGCTGCGGGAAGCACTGGCCGAACTGCTCGCCGACCCCGTGCTCGCCCGGCTCTCGGCGTACGACGGGTCGCATCGGGCGCAGGCGCTGCTCAAAGACAGCACCTCCGTGCTCACCGGGCGCTTCGTGGCCGCTGCCGTGACGGCCACGCGTCAGGCGTACCCGGGGAAGTCGAGCCGTTATGCCGCGGACCTGGTCGTGCCCCGCTCGGCCCGGATCCGCTGCGCCCTGCTCAAGGGCATCGCGTTGCGCTACGTCATGCGTCGGCGCGGCATGGAGCCCTGGTACGCCCGCCAGCGCGAGATTCTCGCGGACCTGGTCCGGGTGCTGAGCGAGCGCGCACCCACCGAGCTGGACCCGGTCTTCGCTCCACTCTGGAAGGACGCGGCCGACGACGCGGCCCGGCTGCGCGTGGTGATCGACCAGGTGGCCTCGCTCACCGACCCGGCCGCCCTCGCCTGGCACGCCCGCCTCCTCACCCCCTAACCCCTCCCACCCCCCCGTTTTTCCGCGCGATCATGAACTATCGGTCGTGATCGACCGGCGTGTCGTGTCCCCGGCGCCCTGATCAACTCCCCAAGCACATGATCGACTCGGCCGTGTGGCGGCCGTCGCGAGCCGTCTTGGGCGTGATGATTCGTGACGGTGGCACGGCCTAGGATGAGTGCCATGGCCGGACGGATCCGCGACGAGGACATCGCGCTTGTGCGTGAGCGCACTTCCGTCGTCGACGTGATCTCCGAGCACGTGACGCTGAAAGGTGCGGGTGGACGCAACCTGAAGGGGTTGTGCCCGTTCCATGACGAGAAGACCCCTTCGTTCACCGTGGCCGGTGACCGCAATGTCTACTTCTGTCACGGCTGTGGCAAAGGCGGCGACGCCATCAACTTCGTGATGGAGATCGACCACCTGCGGTTCACCGAGGCGGTCGAGAAGCTGGCCGCCCGAGCCGGCATCCAGCTGCGCTACATCGAGGGCGGGTCGGCGCCGGTCCGGCAGCAGCAGGGCCAGCGTCAGCGGCTGGTCGCCGCGCACGCCGCGGCGGCGCAGTTCTACGCGGAGCAGCTGATGACGCCGGGTGCTCGCGCGGCCCGGGAGTTCCTCGCCCAACGGGGCTTCGACCGCGGTGCCGCCGAGACCTATGGCTGTGGCTTCGCCCCCGACTCGTGGGACGCGCTGACCAAGCACCTGCGGCAGCTCGGCTTCACCACGGAGGAGCTGACCGTCGGCGGGCTGGCCAAGCCCGCCCGGTCCGGGAGCCTGATCGACCGGTTCCGCCGCCGCCTGATCTGGCCGATCCGGGAGACCGGCGGCGACGTCATCGGGTTCGGCGCGCGGAAGCTGTTCGACGACGACGACGGCCCTAAATACCTGAACACCCCGGAGACTCCGCTCTACAAGAAGTCGACCGTGCTCTACGGCATCGACCTGGCCAAGCGGGAGATCGGCAAACGTGGCCAGGCGGTGGTGGTCGAGGGCTACACCGACGTGATGGCCTGCCACCTGGCCGGCGTACCGACAGCCGTGGCGACCTGCGGCACGGCGTTCGGCTCAGAGCACATCTCGGTGCTCCGCCGGATGCTCATGGACACCGACACGTTCAAGGGCGAGATCATCTTCACCTTCGACGGCGACGCCGCCGGGCAGAAGGCGGCGCTGCGCGCGTTCGCCGACGATCAGCGCTTCGTCGGGCAGACTTTCATCGCCGTCGGGCCGGACGGGATGGACCCGTGCGAGCTGCGGCTGGCCCGAGGCGACACTGCGGTCCGCGACCTCGTCGCCAGCCGTGAGCGGCTGGTCTCGTTCGTGCTGCGGACGACGATCGGCGGGTTCGACCTCGACTCCGCCGAGGGCCGGGTCGGCGCCCTCCGGGCGGCTGCCCCGCTCGTGGCGCAGATCAAGGACCGGTCGCTGCGCCCGGAGTACGGCCGCATTCTCGCCGGCAAGCTCGGCATGGAGGTCGAGGTCGTCCAGCGTGCGGTGAACTCGGCGGTCAAGGGCGAGCCGGTCGACGCCCGCCCGCCCCGGCCGCGGCTGAGCCCGGACGATCCGCAGATCCTCGTCGAGCGAGAGGCGCTGAAGCTGGCCATCCAGGTCCCGGCGCTGGCCGGGCCGGTCTTCGACAATGCCGAGGCCGACTGCTACTCCGACCCGCAGCACGTCCAGATCCGGCAGGCCATCGCGGAGGCGGGCGGCGCAGTACGCGGAGTGTCCGGCCCCAACTGGATCGCCGCGATCACCGACGGCTGCGGCGACCTGATGACGCAGTCGCTGGTCAACCAGCTCGCCGTGGAAGAACTGCGCTACGACGGCGACGCCGACCCGCACTACGTGACGGTGACCCTCGCCCGGCTCCAGCTCGCCGCGGTCGACCGTCGCGTACACAACGTCAAGTCCAAACTTCAGCGCATCAACCCGGTCACGCAGAAAGACGAGTACTTCGCGCTCTTCAGCGACCTCGTCTCGCTGGAGACCACCGCCCGGGCCCTGCGCGACCAGGCATCGAGCGGGTTGTGATGGCGTTCTGGTCGCGGCGGATGCTGCCGAAGGCGTACCGGGAGTTGTTCGCCCCGGGTGAGCGGACCCTGGCCTGGGCCGCCCGGCCGGAGGGCAGCCTGGTCGTCGCCACGAACCTCGGCCTGTGGGTCGACCGCGCCCGCATCGGCTGGCACGAGATCACCAAGGCGGTCTGGGACGGCTCGACCCTGGTCGTCACGGTCAGCGAGGTCGTCGACGACTCCGCGGACCCGGTCGTCGTCGCCGACTCCGCGCACCTGAAGCTCGTGCTGATCGACCCGGGCCACCTGCCCCACCAGGTACGCCTCCGGGTGACCGGCTCGATCGTCCGCTCCGAAGAGCAGCCGGACGGCTCTCGCCTGGTCGGCCGGCGGATGCCCGGCGTGGACGGGGTCGCCTGGACTCGCTGGACGCCGACTCGCCCCTAGTTTCCGCGTGATCATGAACTATCGGTCATGATCGACCGGTGTGTCGCGTCCCGGGCTCCCTGATCGACTCTCCAAGCAGGTGATCGACAGAGGTGTCCCCCGGAGCAGGGGGAAGGCTCCGGGGGACGTTGGGTGTGAGGCTTAGTAGACGTGGACGCCGTACACGGACAGCGGCTCGGTCACGGGCTGGAAGAACGTCGTCCCGCCCGAGGTGCAGTTGCCACTGCCGCCGGAGGTGAGGCCGAGCGCGATGCTCCCCGCGAAGAGCGAACCGCCGCTGTCGCCGCCTTCGGCGCAGACCGTCGTACGGATGAGGCCGGTGACGGTGCCCTCGGCGTAGTTGACGGTCGCGTTCGTCGCCGTGACGGATCCGCTGTGTACGCCGGTGGTGCTGCCGCTACGCCGGACCGTCTGGCCGACGGTGGCGTTGCCCGCCGCCGTGATGTCCTGGCTGCCGCTGTAGAGGTACACCGAACCGGGGTGGCTGGTGTAGCTCGTCGAGTAGCGCACGATGCCGTAGTCGTTGCCCGGGAAGCTGGTGCCGGCCCGGGTGCCGAGCAGCGTCGTGTGCGACGAGTTGGCGTACCAGCTGCTGGCGATGTTCGTGCAGTGCCCGGCGGTGAGGAAGTAGTAGTTCCCGGCCGAGTCCTGCACGTTGAAGCCGAGCGAGCAGCGGTACTGGCCGCCGTAGATGGCCTGTCCGCCGGCGATCGTCTTGCGGATCGCGCTGGACAGGTGCTCCACGCGTACGGCGTCGCCGTGCCGGGCGATCGCCGCGGTGACCTTGGCGAGCGCGGCGCCCGTGACGGTCGGGTCGATCGAGACGACGACCTGGCCGGTGGTGGGGTCGGTGGCCCACGCGGTGCCGGCCACCGCCGCGGTCGCGTCGAGGTCCGCGGTGACGCCGGCGAGGTCGGCCGAACCGTGCCGGACCAGGTGGGCCACGCCGCCGGCGGCGCGTACCTGGGCGGCGGCCGCGGCGTCGGTGACGCTCACGACGCTCTTGCCGGTGACCTGGTCGATGTACGCCCCGGCGCTGCGCGCGCCCAGTCCGCCGGCGAGGGCTTCGGCGCGATCGGGGCCGAAGGCCTGGCTCGGTGGGGCGGCGTACGCCGACGGCGCGACGGCCAGGGCGAAGAGCAGGGCGGTAACCCCGCTCGCCAGGGCTGCCCTTCGGGTGGGGTGCCTGGAGTTGATCACGATGACCTCCTGGGGGTCGGAGTTCGGTGATGCTCGATATTCTCACTCATCTGTTTGTAGGGCAAGGCATCCGGCGAAAGTCATCGATGAATTTCCGAAAAGACGGCAGGTCGTAGCCGTTCGGCTCGTAATCAGGTTTCGAATGTCAGACCCGCCGACTAGGGTCGGGTCGTGACTGATCAGTCCCTGATTCGCGCCCGCGGCCTGGTGAAACGCTTCGGCGATTTCACCGCAGTGGACGGCATCGACCTCGACGTCGCCCGGGGTGAGGCCTTCGGCTTCCTCGGGCCGAACGGGGCGGGCAAGAGCTCGACGATGCGGATGATCGGCTGCGTCTCGACGCCGACCGCCGGTGAGCTGAGCATCCTGGGCCTGGACCCGGTCAAGGACGGCACCCGCATCCGGAGCCGCCTCGGCGTCTGCCCGCAGCTCGACAATCTCGACCCCGACCTGACCGTCCGGGAGAACCTCACGACTTATGCGCGCTACTTCGGGATCTCCCGGGCGGCGGCCAAGCAGCGCGCCCTGGAACTGCTGGAGTTCGTGCAGCTCGCCGACCGGGCGGAGAGCAAGGTCGACCCGTTGTCCGGCGGGATGAAGCGCCGTCTGACGATCGCCCGTGCGATGGTCAACGAACCCGAGCTGGTGCTGCTCGACGAGCCCACCACCGGCCTCGACCCGCAGGCGCGGCACCTGCTGTGGGAGCGGCTGTTCCGGCTGAAGCAGCAGGGTGTGACCCTGGTGCTCACCACGCACTACATGGACGAGGCGGAACAGCTCTGCGACCGCCTCGTGGTGATGGACGCGGGCAAGATCGTGGCCGAGGGGTCGCCCCGGGCGCTCATCGAGACCTACTCCACCCGTGAGGTGGTCGAGCTGCGCTTCGGCGAGAGCCCGCTCGAAGGGTTCCGTGACAAGCTCGTGGGCATCGGCGAGCGCATCGACGTCCTGCCCGACCGCGTCCTGCTCTACGCCGATGACGGCGACGGGGCGATCAACGAGGTGCACCGGCGGGAGTTGGCGCCGAGTGGCGTACTGGTGCGGCGGTCCACCTTGGAGGACGTCTTCCTGCACCTGACCGGCCGGCAGCTGGTGGACTGACATGGCGCACCCGATGCTGGCCACGCTGGAGCGGGAGCTGACCCTCTACCGCCGGCTCTGGCAGGCCTCCGTCTTCTCCTCGTTCCTGTTGCCGCTGCTGTTCGTGCTGAGCATCGGCGTCGGCGTCGGCAGCTACGTCAACGCCAACGGCGGTCTCGGCGGCGTCGACTACCTGAGCTACATCGCCCCGGGCGTCGTGATCACCACCGCGTTCCAGATCGGCATCGGCGAGTCCACCTACCCGGTGCTGGGCGGGTTCAAGTGGACGCGGTCCTATCAGGCGATGCGGTCCGCGCCGGTCGAGCCGTGGCACATGGTCGGCGGCCATCTGCTCTATCTGATGTTCCGCGGGGTCATCGCCACGATCGCGTTCCTGATCATCGTGGGGACCTTCGGCGCGATGCACTCCTGGTGGGCGCCGGCGACGATCCTGATCGCCGCGATCGTCACCGTCTCGGTGGCGGGTCCGGTCACGGCGTTCGCCGCCTCCATCGAGAACGACAACTACTTCGCGCTGTTGTTCCGGTTCGGGGTCATCCCGGCGACCCTGTTCTCTGGGGTCTTCTTCCCGGTCGACCAGCTGCCCGCGCTGGTTCGCCCCTTGGCATACGCGTCGCCGTTGTGGCATGGGGTCGTCCTGTCCCGCGAGGCGACCCTCGGCTGGCCGACGCCGTGGCCGATCTGGATCCACGTCGGCTACCTGGTCGCCTGGACGGCTGTCGGCGTGGCTCTGGCGATCTGGCGTTTCCGTAAGCGGCTGGAGGACTGAAGCGATGGTCACGACACTCGTCGCCGCGGCGGTCACCCGGCCCGGCGTCGCCCCGGTGCGGGTGGGCGCGGTGGTCAACCGCAACATGGGTGCGCTGCGGTCGGGCGCGTCCTACTGGCTGGTGCTCATCTCCGGCTTCTTCGAGCCGGTGTTCTACCTGCTGTCGATCGGCATCGGCGTGGGCGCCCTGGTCGGGGACATCTCGGTCGACGGCCGCGTCCTGCCCTACGCGACGTTCGTCGCCCCGGCGATGCTGGCCACCTCGGCGATGAACGGGGCGATGGCCGAGACGACGTTCAACTTCTTCTTCAAGTTCAAGTACGCCAAGACCTACGACGCGGTGCTCGCCACCCCGGTGCGGCCGATCGAGATCGCGCTCGGCGAACTCGTCTGGGCGATGATGCGGGGCTCGGTCTACACCGCGGTGTTCCTCGGCGTGATGGTCGTGATGAAGCTGACGACGATCGGCTGGGCGCTGGTGGCGTTCCCCGCGACCATCCTGGTCGGGTTCGCGTTCGGCGCCATCGGCATGATCTTCACGACGATGATGCGGGGCTGGCAGGATTTCGACTTGATGGCGACCGCGCAGTTCGCGCTGTTCCTGTTCTCGGCGACGTTCGCCCCGATCGCCAACTACCCGGAGGTGTTCCAGTGGATCATCCGGGTGACGCCGCTCTACCAAGCCGTGGAAATGGTCCGGGACCTCACCACCGGGCATCCCGACGCCGGGACGGCGGTGCACGCGCTGTATCTCGTCGTGATGATGACGGTGGGGCTGTACTTCACGGGCCGCCGTCTGGAGAGGATGCTCCTCAAGTAGCCGGGCCGGTGCCGTCGCCGGAGACGGCCGGGCCCGCGACAACAGGTGGCCGGACCCGCGACCACCAGGTGGCCGGACGGGCGACAACAAGTGGGCGGGCCTGCGGCGATACGCCCAGCGACTCGGCGAACTGTCGTTGATCCGACAGAAGAGGGCGCCCGGCGTACGCGAGCATAAAATCTAGGGACCGGACGAACTAGACGTTCCGAAATGGACGTTCAGTTGCGTTTCCGGCCGCTCGCGACGGGTCCTGGGGGTGGCTGATGCGTTTGCAGCATCGGGACGGCCAGACGGTCCATCTCGCCTATGGGACGAACGTGCGACCGGCCACGGATCTGCGGAGCATCCTCGCTCAGCTCGACTCCGACGCCCTGCCGGTGCGAGAGGCGCTGGGCGTCGACCTCCTCGGCCTCGGGCTGTGGCTCGCCGCGCCCGTGGCGTCCGCACTGGCCGCCTCGTTCTCGATGCGGCGGCGGCTACGGTCGGAACTTTCCCTGCGGGGGCTCGAAGTGGTCACCCTCAACGGGTTCCCCTATCGGGATCCGGCGGGCCTTCACGACGGCCCGCCACGAGGCGGAGTTTCCCAGGCAGCGGAGCCGGCCGACGCCGGCTCTTCGCGTAGCCGCCTCAGCTCGGCCAAGCGCGCCGTCTATCGGCCGGATTGGACCCAGCGCGAGCGCCTGGAGTACACGCTGGATCTGGCTCGCGTGCTCTGCGACCTGATGCCCGACGACGCCGAGCGCGGGTCGGTCTCCACCGTGCCGGTCGCCTGGCGCGACCCGTGGGACGCCGAGCGTGCCGATCGGGCCGATCGCCTGCTGGAGGATCTGGCCGACGGGCTGGCCGAGATCACCTGGCACACCGGGCGGCTCGTCCGGGTCGGGTTCGAACCCGAGCCGGGCTGCCTCATCGAGACGAGTTCCCAGGCCGTCGAGCACCTCTCCGACGTCGACCCGACCTTCCTGGGGATCTGCCTCGACCTGGCCCATCTGGCGTGCGCCTGGGAGTCGCCGGCCACGGCCGTGGCGGCGTTGCGGGAGCATCGGCTGCAGATCGTCAAGGTGCAGGTCTCGGCCGCGCTGGTGGCCGAGGATCCAGTGGCCGCCCGGCCGATCCTCGAGAGCTTCGCCGAACCCCGGTTCCCCCATCCGACCCGGAGGCCGTCCGGCACCGGGGCCGATGATCTCCCCGAAGCACTCGACGGTGACCTGTCGGGGCCTTGGCGCGTACACGTGCATGTGCCGTTGCACACGCGGCCGCCGGAGCCGCTGACGACCACGTTGCCCGACGCGCGGGCCGCGTTGGCCGAGTTGTTCGCGGGCGCCGAGGCGCTCACGGACCACGTGGAGGTGGAGACCGCGACCTGGGCCTACCGGCTGCCGCCCGGTGGGCACAGCGAGGACGTCGCGGCCGAGGTGGAGTTCACGCACGCCGAACTGGGCGAGCTAGGGCTGCGCGGCCCGGCGCGAGCGCCGGACCGCGCGTTGCGGGCATCTCACCGTGCGGCAGACGACCCGCAGGTGACCCACTGCTGAGTCAGCTCGCGAGCCGACCCTGCGCGTTGGCGAGCTTCTTGTCGACCTTGTCCGCCGTCGTGTCGAGCTTGTCGGCGGTCAGGCCCACCTTGTCGCGGGCGGTGTCCACGAGCTTGCTCGTCTGCGCCTGAACGACGCCGGCGGCCTCCTGAACGGTCGGGTTCTCCCAGATCTGCTTCGCGGTCCGCGCGATCTGGTCGTAGGTCTCCCGTCCCGCCCGGGCGCCGAGCACGTAACCGACGGCGACGCCGGCGACGAACCACATCTTGCCCATTGGTGTGCTCCCTCCTCCAACTTCCCCCTAGACCATGCCCGTTTTTGTCCTGGAGTACACCTTCATCCGGATGGCGATCCCATCGAGCCTGGCCAGCTGGGGAAATTGTCTCCTTTGACCGCTCTGACGGGCGAGCCGACCCCCCGTACGGGAGACACGAACTCGGCAGGACATACCCGCTCGCGCGGCGGCCGGTGGGTTGTGTACTCTTGTGCAGTCGCCAGGGCGAGAGGTGATCCTCACCGCTCTGACCAGCGATCCCCGATAGCTCAATTGGCAGAGCAGCCGGCTGTTAACCGGCAGGTTCTTGGTTCGAGTCCAAGTCGGGGAGCCACACCTCGCCAAGCCGGTCGGTCCACCGACCGGCTTTCTTGCGCTTATTCGGCCGTTGTGGCCTCCCGGTCGCCTCCCAGCGGGTTCAGTAGGGGAGAAGGGGGGATTCACCATGACCCAGACGATGGACGCCGAAGCGCCCGTCCTCGACAGCGTTCGCGAGATCCTCGACAACACCAAGGCCGATCATGTCTTCGGCCCGGCGATCTCCGAGAACGGTGTGACCATCCTGCCCGCCGCCAAGGTACGCGGTGGCGGCGGCGGAGGCGGTGGTGCCGGGCCGGAGGACCAAGGCAAGGGCAGCGGCGGTGGCGTCGGCGTGTCGGCGAAGGCGCTCGGCGTCTTCGTGGTCCGGGAAGGCCGGGTCAGCTGGCGACCGGCGGTCGACGTCAACAAGATCGTCCTGGGCGGGCAGGTGGTGCTGATCGCCGCCCTGCTCGTCGTCCGCGCGTTGGTCGGCTCCCGGGGACGTCAGGGATAGGCGCACGCCGCCTGGCTCGCGGTGGCGTATTCGGCGGTGCTGAGCGTCGCCGACTGAGCCGCCCCGGGAAAGCGTCTCGCATCGATCAATCCCGTCGGGCCGTCGCCGCCGAAGCAGGCGGCGGCGGCCACCACGATCTGCTCGCCGGGGTTCACCGTCAGCGTCGCCGTGAACTTCTCGGTCAGCCCGAGCGGTCGCCAGGCGCCGGTCGAGCGGCGTACGGCGAATCCGACGATCTCCAGGTTGTGCCCGCTGGCAGTGGCCTTCAGCCCGCCGGGCTTGGCGGTGTCCGTGGCCAGCACGAGGGCGATGCCGTCCGGGCTGGGCCGGCCCTTCGCACAGGTGACCGGCGTCAACGCGGCCGGGGGATTACCGTGAACGACCGCCGAGGGGACGACCTTGCCGTCCGGCAGCACGAACCACCGGACGTCGGGAGTGCCGCCGGTCGCGTCGCGGACTCGTTGCCCCACACAGAATCCGGTGAAGCCGAGCGTACATCCACTGGGGACGGTCATGAGCACCGGATCGGTGAGGGTGGCCGCGGCGCGTACCGGTGCGCCCTTGCCGTAGGCCACCGCGGTGAAGGTGCGGTGCGGCGGCAGGGCCGGGCAGCCGTTCGCCTCCGCTTTCGGCGCCGGGTCCCGGAGCACGAACACAACCGCCGCCACCGCCACGATCACCGTGACGGCCACGCCGACCACCAGCGGCCAGCGCCGTCGTGCCGGTGCCGGCGGCTCGGCCCCGGCGACCGCGCCAGGATCGGCTTCCGGGTCCGCGCCGGGTTCCGCCAGGTCGCGGTCCACCTGCTCCCAGCGGCGGCGCCAGGCCTCGACGTCGCCGCCGCAGGCCCCCACGTACGCGAGGACGACGTCCAGCGACGGTTTGCGAAGACCGGCCGCGGCCTCGGAAAGCGTCGTGGGACTGTAGCCCGCCGTTCTGGCCAGCGCGCGATAGGTCGGATTGCCCGCCTCGATCCGGACCTTGCGAAGGTCGTAGGCGAAGGACTGGAGCGGACCGGCGAGGGGATCGACAGGATTCTCCTGACGCGCCACTGAACCCTCCCAGCGTTCGGAAGGGATCATCGTGCCCAGCCTCCAGTCCGTCGTCAAGCCGGTGAGCAGCGCACTGTGGATAACCCGAGGACTATCCACAGTGCACTCACGTGGTTACGGACAGGTGTGGTCGCCGACCCTCCGACGTCAGCCGAGGACGCGGACGACCGAGGCGTGCGAGCCGTACACCGAGGTCTGGTGCACGCTCGACGAACCGCGCGGCGGGGCGGCCTCCAGCATCTGGTTGTCGCCGAGGTAGATCGCCACGTGAACACTCACCCCGCCGGAGAACCAGAAGATCAGGTCGCCCGGTTTGCGCTGGCTGTACGGCAGGACTCGGCCCGAGCCCCACTGGCTGCCGGTGTTCGGGCCGATGTCGACGCCCGCCCCCACCCAGTACGCGTACAGGGTGTAACCGGAGCAGTCGAAGCCGTAGCGGTTGTAATCGATGTGCCCACCCGGGCTGGGTGAGCTGATGCCGCACGACGGACCGCCCTTGCCGCCGCCGCCCCACGAGTAGGACAGGCCCTTGCCGGTCATGGCCTTGGCCGCCGCGATGACCCGGGCGATCTTCTGCGCCGACGTGCCGGCCGTCGACCCGTTGGGACCGCTGATCCGGCCATGCCCGTCCCGGCAGTCGCCGTAGTGGGAGCCCGTCCCGGTGCCCGTCGAGGGGCCGCCGGTCGGCTTGTCGTCGTCACAGCGCGGCATGTCCGACAGGAACCCGTCGGTGCCCGTCTTCAGGTAGTAGTCGGCGACCCACAGCCCATCGCTCGTCCTGTCCCAAATGTAGGACCCGTACGCGTACGCCCCGTAGGCCTGGCAGACGACGCGCACCTTGCTGCCGGCCGCGTACGTCTTCACCTCGGTGGACGACGTCGACTTCGTCTTGCGTCCGGCGAGGTCGACCTTGGCCGGGAAGCCGGCGCCGCCGGTCGCCGCCGCGGTGGGGCTGGGCGACGCCACCGGAGTGCCCGCGCACTTCGGTACGCCCGGCGTGAACGTGTCGAACCCCGTCTTCAGGTAATGGTCGGCGACCCAGAGGTTGTCGACCGTCTTGTCCCAGATGTTCGAGCCGTACGCGTTGGCCCCGATCGTCTGGCAGGTGATGTAGACGGTGCTGCCCGCGGCGTACGTCTTGACCTCTTTGGCCGAGACGGACTTGGCGTCGCGCCCGGCGAGGTCCACAGTGGCCTTGAAGCCGAACCGCGCGGGCGTGGTGTCGGTGCAGCGGGCGATGCCGGGCGCGAAGTTCTTCTCGACCCCCGTCTTCACGTACGCGTCCGGCACGTAGACGCCGTCGTCGGTCTTGTCCCAGATGGCCGACCCGTACGCGACCGAGCCGGCGATCTGGCAGACGACGACCACCTTCTCGCCCTTGCGATACATGTTCTCCTCGACCACCCGGGCGGTGAGCGACGGACCCGCGCGGCCGTTGAGATCCGCCGTCGCCGGGTACGCCTTTCCGCTCTGCGCGAGGTCGGAGCAGCGGGCGACGCCGGGGGCGAAGCCGTCGGTGCCCGTCTTCACGTACGCGTCCGGCACGTAGACCCCGTCGGAGGTGCGATCCCAGATCGTCGACCCGTACGCCATGTCGCCGCGGTCCTGGCAGACGACCTTGATCGTCGCACCGGCCCGGTACATGTCCTTCTTGACGACGTTGGCGTCCATCGAGGCGCCGTCGCGTCCGTTGAGCGTCTCCTTCGCGGTGAACGAGACCGCCGGATGCGTCGCGGCGGCCGCCTTGCCCTCGGCCACGAAGGTCATGTCGGCGGCGGCTTCGTCGGCCACGGCGCTCGGCTCGGCCGCGGTGGGGGTGAAGGTCGCCGGATCGGCGCCCGATCTCAGCGCGACCGCCGCGCCGACGGCCACCACGAGAACGGTGGCGGAGCCGATGAGGAACCAGGGTTTCTTGAGCAGATTTGCCACGGGTCGTTTGTAGACCGTCGTCCACTGCCCGGAAAGGCGCTGACCTGCCGATCAATCAATTCCGACCAACCCCGCCGGTGCCTGCCCTCCCGCTGTCCCCCCGGGCCTTCCCGAGCCCTCCCCACGGGGATCAGGGTTCTCGGTCGAATCATCGCCCAAGATTCGACCGAGAACCGTGATCCAGCGCCCACCGGGGCGCAGCGACGGTGCCGTCGCCGGCCGGGGTGCAGCGACGGTGCCGCCGCCGGAGTGCGATAACGATTCCGATAATTTCCGGAAGGTCATTGACGTGCTGCTCGGCACCCTCAATACTGGGGTCGCTTCCATTGATGCGCGCCTGTCCGCACCCCGCTGACCAGCGCGAACGCCCCATCAACGCAGGGAGGAACAATGCCACTCCGTACCCGCCGGCTCGGTGCAGCGTCACTGGCGCTCGCCGCGCTGGCCGGTTTCACCGTGAGCCTGCTGTCGGCTCAGCCCGCCGCGGCGGCCGACCCGTTGCGTACCCTCGCGGCGGCCAAAGGCAAGTTCATCGGGACGGCTGTCGCGACCAGCCCGCTGGCCAACGAGACGGCGTACCGGACGATCGCGGCTCAAGAGTTCAACCAGGTCACCGCGGAGAACGCGATGAAGTGGGACTCGACCGAGCCGAACGACAACCAGTACACCTTCTCGGGAGCCGATCAGATCGTCGCCTTCGCCCAGGCGAACAACCAGATCGTCCACGGGCACACCCTGGTCTGGCACCAACAGACGCCGGGCTGGGTCCAGAGCCTGTCGGCGAGCGCGATGAAGACGGCGATGCTGGATCACATCGCGACCGTGGTCGGCCACTACGCGAACAACCCGGCCGTCCAGTCCTGGGACGTCGTCAACGAGGTGTTCGACGAGAACGGCGGCTTCCGGACCAGCTTCTGGTACAACACGCTGGGGTCGGGCTTCATCGCCGACGCCTTCCGGGCCGCGCGGGCCGCCGATCCCGATGCCAAGCTGTGCATCAACGACTACAACGTCGAGGGGATCAACGCCAAGTCGACCGCGATGTACAACCTGGTGTCGTCGCTGAAGTCGCAGGGTGTGCCGATCGACTGCGTAGGGTTCCAGTCGCACCTCGCCACGCAGTACGGTTTCCCCGGCCAGCTGACCGAGAACGTGGCCCGGTTCGCCGCGCTCGGCGTACAGGTGCGTTTCACCGAACTGGACGTCCGCATCGTCCTGCCGGCCGACACCACCGAGATCAACACGCAGAACCAGTACTACACCAACATCATCAACGCCTGCCTGGCCTCCACGGCCTGCCCCGGCGTGACGATCTGGGGCTTCACCGACAAGTACTCGTGGGTGCCGGACACCTTCCCGAGTGAGGGCCAGGCGCTCATCTACGACGCCAACTACAACGCCAAGGCGGACTACACCGCCATCGCGACCGCGTTGGGCGCCGGGACCGGCGGGGGTGACACCACCGCGCCGAGCGCGCCGACCAACCTCACCGCCTCCGGCACCACCTCGAGCGGCACGACCCTGTCGTGGACGGCTTCCACGGACAACACCGCCGTCACCGGTTACGACATCCTCCGGGCTCCGGGCGCCAGCGGCGGCACCTTCGCCGTCGTGGGCACCTCGACATCGACGTCCTATGCCGACAGTGGACTCGCCGCCTCCTCGACCTACCGCTACCAGGTCCGGGCGAGGGACGCGGCCGGTAACGTCTCGGCCGTGTCCAGCACGGTCAGCGTCACGACGTTGTCCGGCGGCGGTGGCCCCGGCGGCTGCTCGGCCGTGGGGACCACGCAGACGCAGTGGCCGGGCGGCTACGTCATCCAGCCGGTCACGGTGACCAACACCGGCTCGGCCCAGATCACCTCCTGGACCGTGACCTTCACGCTGCCCGCGGGCCACACGATCACCGGCTCGTGGAACGCGGTGCTCACGGTCAGCGGCCAGACCGTGACCGCCAAGAACGCGAACTACAACGGCACCCTGGGGGCCGGTGCGAGCACCTCGTTCGGCTTCCAGGTCGCGCGGCCCACGAGCGACACGGCGTTGCCCAGCGGGTACGCCTGCGCAGCGCCCTGATCGGTCAGGCGGTCGGCGGTGTCTCCGGGCGCCGCCGACCGCCCGCCGAAGGCTGTCCCGCCGACGTCACGACGGCGTGACATCGGCTCTCCACGGAATGAGGTGATCATGCAGACTCGCGGGAAAGCCCTGCTCGCCCTCGTCACGGCCGCTCTGGTCGCGGTGACGGCGGCACTGACCAGCGCCCCGCCCGCCCAGGCGGCGACGCTGACCGAAGTCACCGGCTTCGGCACCAACCCCACCAACCTGCGGATGTACCTGTACGTCCCCGACACCGTGCGTACGCGGCCCGCCGTGCTGCTCGCCCTGCACTACTGCACCGGCTCCGGCCCGGCGTTCTACTCCGGTACGCAGTTCGCGTCGCTGGCCGACCAGTACGGTTTCATCGTCATCTACCCGTCGGCGACCCGTAGCGGCAGCTGCTGGGACGTCTCATCGCCGCAGGCGTTGTCGCACAACGGCGGCAGCGACCCGGTCGGGCTGATGTCGATGGTCAACTACGTGCTGCAGACCCGCAACGCCGACGCCGGCCGCGTCTACGTCACCGGCGCCTCCTCCGGCGGCATGATGACCAACGTCATGCTCGGCGACTATCCGGACGTCTTCAAGGCGGGTGCGTCGTTCATGGGCGTACCGTTCGGGTGCTTCGCCACCACCGACGGGTCCAGCTGGAACAGCGCCTGCGCCAACGGCACCATCACGAAGACGCCGCAGCAGTGGGGCGACCTCGTACGCGCGGCGTACCCGGGCTATTCGGGAACGCGCCCGCGGATGCAGATCTGGCACGGCACCGACGACACCACGTTGCGCTACCCGAACTTCGGGGAGCAGATCAAGCAGTGGACCAACGTCCTCGGCGTCAGCCAGACCCCGGTCCTGACCGACACCCCGCAGTCCGGCTGGACCCGGACCCGCTACGGCGCCAACAGTGTGACCGCCCCGGTCGAGGCGATCAGCATTCAGGGCGTCGGGCACAGCCTCCCGCTCAGCGGGCAGGCCGCGATGGCGATCGCCTTCTTCGGGCTGAACGTCCAGCCGACTTCGAGCCCGTCGACGTCACCGTCGGTGTCCCCGTCGGCCTCACCCTCGACATCGCCCTCGACGTCACCGACGTCCTCGCCGCCGCCTCCGGGTGGCTGCAAGGTCGTGGACACGGTCAACGCCTGGAACACCGGCCTGACCTCTGACATCGCCATCACCAACACCAGCAGCTCGACGATCAGCGGCTGGACGCTGACCTTCACGCTGCCGTCCGGGCAGGTCGTCACCAACGGCTGGAACGCGACCTACTCGCCGACCAGCGGTGCGGTGACGGCCCGCAACGTCAGCTACAACGGCACGATCCCGCCGGGTGGCTCGACGAGCATCGGCTTCCAGGCCACCCACACCGGAAACACCGCCAAACCGGCCTCGTTCGCGCTCAACGGCGTGACCTGCACGGTCGGTTAGGCGCCGCGGACAGCGAGGTCCCGGGAAGCGTCCACCCGGGACCTCGCCCCTCGGAGTCGTTGGCAGCGGCGCCTATTTGGCCTGGGTGGTGCTGTCCCGGACGACGAGTTCGGTCGCCAGCTCCACGCGCGGGCTTTCGACGTCCTCGCCCCGGGCGAGCCGGAGCACGGTCCGGGCGGCCAGCATCCCCATCTCGGCCAGCGGCTGCCGGACGGTGGTCAGCGGCGGTGACGCCCACCGAGCCTCGGGCAGATCGTCGAAGCCGACGACGCTGATGTCGTCGGGCACGCGCAAACCCTTGCGGCGTACGGCTTCGTAGACGCCGAACGCCATCTGGTCGCTCGCGGCGAACACCGCCGTCGGCGGATCCGGCAGCTCCAGCAGCGCTGTTCCGCCGGTGAAGCCGGACTCGTGGTAGAAGTCGCCCGGCTGGATGAGCGCGTCGTCGACCTCTATCCCGGCGGCCTCCAGCCCGGCCCGGTAGCCGTCCAGCCGGGCGCGGCTGCACAGCAGCCGGCGGGGTCCGGCGACGAAGCCGATCCGACGATGGCCCAACGAGATCAGGTGCTCGGTGGCGGCCAGACCGCCCGCCCAGTTCGTCGCGCCGATGGTGGGCACGTCGAACGACGGCACCCCGGCCGGGTCGATGACGACCAGGTGCACGTCGAGGCGGCGCAGTTCCGCCTGCACGGGCGGGTCGAGGACGGAGGTCACCAGGATGACGCCGTCACTGGCCCGGGCGCGCAGATTCTGCAGCCACTGCCGCGTCGACGAGGTACGCCGGTGGATCGCGGACACGACGGTGCCCGCCCCGCTGGTGTGGGCGACGTCCTCCACGCCGCGGATGATCTCCACCGCCCACGGGCTGTCCAAGTCGTTGAACACGAGGTCGATCAGGTCCGCCCGATCACGCGTACGCCCCGTGCGACGCCGGTATCCGTGCCGCCGCAGCAGGTCTTCGACGCGCTGGCGCGTCTCGGGAGCCACATCCGCACGCCCGTTCACCACCCGCGACACCGTCGGCACCGAGACGCCGGCCTCCCGTGCGATCGCGGTGATGGTGATCCTCTGCTCGTCCGCCGCCACTACCTGTCTCCTCATCATTCGTCGGTTCAGCGTACGACCGGAATGTTGCGGAAGGCCACGGCCGCCCCGGTGAGCCAAAGTTTCGGACGACTATCGTAAATTTTCGGTGCCATGACGTACGCTATGTCCGCCCGTGGCTCGGTCACAAGCGTGTCGCGACGAAAACCCGGGCCGGAATGTTCCGGAAGACAGGCAGGAGTCGCATGCTCACCGAGAAGGCCACCGGCGACGCCGCTGAGGAAATCTGGCGGGACGTCGCCCGACCGGCCGCCGACCGGGTCGCCGATCTGCTCGCCCGGATGACCCTCGAGGAGAAGGTCGCCCAGCTGGGTTCGGCCTGGGTGGCCTCGTCGCCGGACCCGGGCGCCGAGGTCGCGCCGCACCAGTACGAGTTCGCCGAGCCCGACCTCGACTGGGCCAAGCTGGTCCAGCACGGCCTCGGCCAGCTCACCCGGCCCTACGGCACGGCGCCGGTCGAGCCCGTCGACGGTGCGCGCTGGCTGCTCCGCCGTCAGGCGGAGATCGTCGAAGCGAGCCGCTTCGGCATCCCGGCCCTCGTCCACGAGGAATGCCTCGTCGGGTTCATGACCTGGCGGGCCACTGTGTTCCCGACTCCGCTCGCCTGGGGCGCCACCTTCGATCCGGCGCTGATCGAGCAGATGGCCTCGCACATCGGCTCGACGATGCGGTCGGCTGGTGTCCATCAAGGACTCGCGCCGGTCCTCGACGTCGCCCGCGACCTCCGGTGGGGGCGGATAGAGGAGACCATCGGCGAGGACCCTCATCTCGTCGCCACGGTCGGCTCGGCCTACGTCCGCGGCCTCCAGCAGGCCGGCATCGTCGCCACCCTCAAGCACTTCCTGGGCTATTCGGCTTCCCGCGCCGGGCGCAACTTCGCGCCCGTCGGGGTCGGCCGCCGCGAACTCGCCGACGTGTTCCTGCCCCCATTCGAACTCGCGCTGCGTGCGGGCGCCGGGTCCGTCATGCACTCGTACGCCGAAACCGACGGCGTGCCGGCCGCCGCCGACATCCACCTGCTCACCGAAGTCCTCCGCGACGAGTTGGGGTTCACCGGCACGGTCGTCGCCGACTATTTCGGAGTGTCGTTCCTCCAGACGTTGCACGGCGTCGCGGCCGATCCGGCGCAGGCGGCCGCGCTGGCGTTGGCCGCCGGCCTCGACGTCGAGTTGCCCGCCACCCGCTGCTACGG